>NZ_JBQGCX010000440.1:0-3142 GCF_052038725.1 Actinosynnema sp. | reverse complement strand
CCCGTCGCCGTCGCCGACGACCGGGACGCCCGGTTCTGGGCCGCCGTCGAGTCCGGCGGGCTCGACTCGCTGGCCCGCGACCTCGCGGTGGACGCCGCCGCGCTGGGCGAGGTGCTGCCCGCGCTGTCGGCCTGGCGCGGGAAGATCCGCGACGAGTCCACGGTGGACTCCTGGCGCTACCGGGTCGAGTGGCGCTCGCTCGCCGAGGAGGTCCCGGCGGTCGAGGGCACCTGGCTGCTGGTCGGCCCGGACGACGAGCGGGTCGACGCCGTCGCGGACGCGCTCGACGCGCGCGGCGCGCGGGTGGTCCAGATCGACGTCGCCGAGGCCGACCGCGCCCACGTCGCGGACCGGGTCCGCGCCGCCCTCGGCGGTCAGGCGCCGGACGGCGTGCTGTCCCTGCTGGGCCTGGACGAGCGCCCGCACCCGCTGTCCCCGTCGCTCTCGCTGGGCGTCGCCGCCTCGGTGACCCTGGTGCAGGGCCTGGACGACGCGGGCGTCACCGCGCCGGTCTGGTTTGGCACCTCCGGCGCCGTCGCCGTCGACCGGTTCGACCGGCCCGGCGGGCTGCGCCAGACCGCGCTGTGGGGCGTCGGTACCGTGCTGGGCCTGGACCGGCCGCGCACCTGGGGCGGCGTCGTGGACCTGCCCGCCGAGCTGGACCAGCTCACCGACGCGCGGGTGCTCGACCGGCTCGCGGGTGTGCTCTCCGGCGCGGGGGAGGACCAGGTCGCGGTGCGCCGCTCCGGGGTCTTCGGCCGCCGCCTGGTGCGCGCCCCCGGAGGGGAGAGCGCCACCCGGTGGGCCCCGCGCGGCACGGTCCTGGTGACCGGCGGCACCGGCGGCGTCGGCGCGCACCTGGCGCGCTGGCTCGTCGAGACCGGCGCGCAGCGGGTCGTGCTGGCCAGCCGCCGGGGCCCGGACGCGCCCGGCGCGGCCGAGCTGTGCGCGGAGCTGGGCGGCAAGGTGGAGGTCGTGGCGCTCGACGTGGCCGACCGCGACGACGTGGCCGCGCTGGTGAAGTCCCTGCCGGACCTCACCTCCGTGTTCCACGCGGCGGGCGTGCTGCGCGAGGAGTCCGGTGTGGACGGTGCGACGATCGCCGACCTCGCCGACATCGCGCACGCCAAGGTGGTGGGCGCCCTGCACCTGGACGAGCTGCTGGATGGCCACGAGCTGGACGCGTTCGTGGTCTTCTCCTCCGGCGCCGCGGTCTGGGGCTCCGGCGGCCAGATCGGTTACGCCGCGGCCAACTCCGTGGTCGACGGCGTGGTCCGGCACCGCCGGGCGCGCGGCCTCACCGGAACCTCGGTGGCCTGGGGCTCCTGGGGCGGCGGCGGCATGGCCTCCTCCGGCCACGCCGAGACCCTGCTCTCCCGCCTGGGCCTCGGCCTGATGGACCCGCTGCTGGCCGTGTCCGCCCTGCAGGGCGCGCTCGACCGCGACGAGGCCCACCTGGTCGTCACCGAGGTGGACTGGGCCAAGTTCGCCCCCGCCTACGCGCTGGCCCGCCCCCGCCCGCTCATCGACACCGTCCCCGAGGCGCGCGCCGCGCTCACCCCGGACGAGAGCGCCACCGCGGCGACCTCGGCCGACCCGAGCGAGATCACCGCCAGGCTCGCCGGGCTGACCGAGGCCGACCAGCTCACCGTGCTGCTCGACCTGGTGCGGGCCAAGGTCGCCCTGGTCCTCGGGCACGCCGACGCGGACTCGGTGCGCCCCGAGCGGTCCTTCAGCGAATCCGGGTTCGACTCGCTCACCGCCGTCGAGCTGCGCGACGCGCTTGCGGGCGAGACCGGGCTCAAGCTGCCCGCGACCCTGGTGTTCGACCACCCCAACCCCATCGCCCTCGCCGAGCTGCTGCGCGGCGAGCTGGCCCCCACCGCCGGGAACCCGGTGCTCGACGGCGTCGCCCGCCTGGAGGCCGCGTTCGCCGACGGCGTGGACGAGCTGGTGCGCGCCGAGGCGGTCGAGCGGCTGCGCGCGCTGATCACCCCCGCCGGGCAGGCCGACGACGTGGCCGGGCTGATCGAGGACGGCAGCGACGACGACCTGTTCCGCTTCATCGACAACAAGCTCGGCAACTCGTGAACGGTGGTTCGATGTCCTCCAACGAAGTCAAGCTCCGCGAGTACCTGCGCCGCGTCACCTCCGAGCTGCACGAGACCGACCAGCGGTTGCGCGAGCTGCAGGACCGGGCGAGCGAGCCCATCGCCGTCGTCGGCATGGGCTGCCGCTACCCCGGTGGCGCGAACTCCCCCGAGCAGCTGTGGGAGCTGCTGCGCGGGGGCGTCGACGCCACCTCCGACATGCCCGGCGACCGGGGCTGGGACGTCGACGGGCTCTACCACCCGGACCCCGGCAACCCCGGCAGCATCTACGTGCGGCGCGGCGGGTTCCTGCACGACGCGCCGCTGTTCGACCCCGGCTTCTTCGGCATCAGCCCGCGCGAGGCCGCCGAGATGGACCCGCAGCAGCGGGTGCTGCTGGAGACCGCGTGGGAGGCGCTGGAGGACGCGGGCATCGACCCGGCCGGTCTCAAGGGCAGCAAGACCGCCGTCTACGCGGGCGTGGTCTACCACGACTACCCCAACAGCTTCGGCTCCGGCAGCCTGGTCTCCGGCCGGGTCGCCTACCACCTGGGCCTGGAGGGGCCCGCGCTGACCATCGACACCGGCTGCTCCTCGTCGCTGGTCGCGATCCACCTGGCCTGCCAGGCGCTGCGCTCCGGCCAGACGCCGCTCGCGCTCGCGGGCGGCGCCACGGTCATCTCCACCACCGACACGTTCGTCGAGTTCTCCCGCCAGCGCGCGCTGGCCGCCGACGGCCGCTGCAAGTCGTTCTCCGCCGCCGCCGATGGCGCGGGCTGGTCCGAGGGCTCGGGTGTGGTCGTGCTGGAGCGGCTGTCCGACGCGCTGCGCAACGGCCACGAGGTGCTGGCCGTGGTGCGCGGCAGCGCGGTCAACCAGGACGGCGCGTCCAACGGCATCACCGCCCCCAACGGGCCCTCGCAGCGCCGGGTCATCCACGCCGCCCTCGCGGACGCGCGGCTGTCCGCGCGCGAGGTCGACGCGGTGGAGGCGCACGGCACCGGCACCCGCCTGGGCGACCCGATCGAGGCGCAGGCGCTGCTGGCGACCTA
>NZ_JBQGCX010000439.1:0-1666 GCF_052038725.1 Actinosynnema sp. | reverse complement strand
CAACTCCGACACCGCGGAGACGAACGCCTCGGCCAACGCCGTCGCGCTCAACCCGGTGCTGCGGGGCTTCTGGTACTTCGGCCCCGAGGGCACCGTCGAGCCCGACGAGGAGTTCGGCACCTTCGAGGTGACGAGCGAGGACCCGCTCACCGTCGAGTACACCTTCGCCGAGGGGGCCGTCTGGTCCGACGGCGAGCCCATCGACTGCGACGACGCCGTCCTGTACTGGGCCGCCCAGTCCGGGACGTTCCCCGCCTTCTCCGCGGCCGGCACCACCGGCTACGAGGACCACGACCGCCCCGACTGCGCCGACGGCGACACGGAGTTCACGGTCACGTACAACACCCCCTACGCCGACTACGCCGCCACCTACGGCGCGCTGAAGCCGGCGCACGTGCTCGAGCGCGAGAGCGGCGTCGAGGACATCATCGCCGCCGTCGACGCGGGCGACCAGGACGCCATGGCCCCGGCCGCCGAGTTCTGGAACACCGGCTGGAACTTCGCCCCCGGTGACTGGAACGCCGAGACCGCCCTGTCCTCCGGCCCCTACGTGGTCGAGAGCTGGGAGGCCGGCCAGTCGATCACCTACGTCGCCAACGACCAGTGGTGGGGCACCCCGCCGGTCAGCGACACGATCGTCACGCGCTTCATCGCCCAGGACGCCCAGGCCCAGGCGCTGCAGAACGGCGAGGTCCAGGCCATGGACCCGCAGCCCAGCCCCGACCTGCTCGCCCAGCTCGAGGCCATCGGCGACTCGGTCGCCTTCGAGGGCACGGACCAGTACACGTACGAGCACTGGGACTTCAACTTCCAGGGCGAGTTCGCCGACCCCGTCCTGCGTGAGGCGTTCGCGCTCTGCCTGCCGCGCCAGACGATCATCGACAACCTCATCACGCCGCTGAACCCCGAGGCCGAGGTCCTCAACAGCCGCTTCGTGTTCCCCTTCGAGCCGGACTACGACCGGGTCGCCGAGGAGTCCTACGACGGCCAGGCCGAGCAGGACATCGAGGCCGCCGCGGCGCTCCTCGCCGAGAACGGCCTGGAGGGCACCACCCTCCGCCTGGGTCACAACGCCAACCCGCGCCGTACCCAGCAGGCGGCCCTCATCGTCGACGCGTGCGGCCCCAACGGCGCCGGCTTCGACGTGCAGGACATCGGCAACGAGGACTTCTTCGAGGCCGACGGCGAGCTCGCCACCGGTGCCTTCGACGTCGCCCAGTTCGCCTGGGCCGGCTCCCCGCTGAAGTCCGGGTCCGTCTCCACCTTCACCTGCGTGCCCGAGGGCGAGTCCAAGGGCAACAACAACGGCTACTACTGCAACGAGGAGGTCGACGCCCTGCTCGAGCAGCTGACGCAGGAGGTCGACGCCGACGCGCAGACCGACCTGGTGATCCAGATCGAGTCGCTGCTGTGGCAGGACCGGGCCACGATCCCCGGCTTCGCCTTCCCGGGCGTCGTCGCCAGCACCCAGTCCGCCGAGGGTGTCGTCTACAACCCGACGCAGGCCGGTCTCACGTGGAACGCGTGGGAGTGGGGCAACAACGCCGCCCAGTGAGGCGGTGGCGCGCCCGGTCGTGACCGGTAGCGCCTGAGCTCCTGCACCACGCACCAGGGACGGGGTCCCGCCCACCAGGCGGGGCCCCGTCCGCGTTCCGGCCCGCACCGC
>NZ_JBQGCX010000438.1:0-6249 GCF_052038725.1 Actinosynnema sp. | reverse complement strand
CCCCGCACCCCCTGGGGCGGGGCCGGCCGGGGGGGGGCCCCCACGACCCGGTCGCCCTTCTCCACCACCAGCTCGAACTCGACCGGCACGTCGTAGCGCGCCGCAGGCCCGCCGCCGCTGTGCGAGGCGCTGAACTGGGTGGTCAGCGAGGTGTTGACCGAGGTGCTCTGGGACTGCCCGATGTTCGCCGAGACGAACGCGCCGGTGTTGCCGGACACCGTCGGGTGCGCGCTGCCGGGGATCACGGTGCCGTTGGTGCGCACGCCGACACCCCAACCGCTGTCCCGGCCGAAGCCGGACGAGGTCTTGCTGGAGCCGCCGACCGAGTGGTCGATCCCGACCCCGTCGTTGACCACGTCCACGAACTTCGGCGTGCCCGCCTTCGCCTTCAGCGTCACCTGGAAGGTGTCCTTGCCGAACACGCCCGGCTGGTGCAGCAGCAGCGGCACGCCGCCGTCGAGCGCGCCGTCGATGAGCGCCTTCACGCTCGTCGGCGAGGTGAAGTCGGCCAGGCGCTGGAGGTTGTTCATCGAGTCGCGCAGCACCGAGTCCGGCACGAGCGCGTCGCCCACGAGCTTCCCGGTCTTCGCGTTGACCGCGTCGATGAGCGCCTTCACCTCGCCGGACAGGTCCGGCGGGGTCTCCAGCGCGCTCAGGCCCAGCGCGCCGGGCTCACCGGCGGCCAGCGTCCTCGGCGGCGCGAGGTGCCGGTCCACGGTGGGCAGGTCGCGCGTGGTGGGCTCGGGCAGCACGCCCAGCTTGCGCGCCTCGGCCTCGGTGACCCTGGCGAACACCGCGCCGGGCAGCGAGACGTCCACGCCCGCCGTGCGCAGCCGCCCGTCCGCGATCACGTTGACCTTCTGGCTCTCGGCGACCAGCGCCACGTCGGCGTCGAACTGCACGAGCACGGTGCGCGCGCTGTCCGGGTGCGAGGTGGTGCGGTCGACGTTGCCCGCCAGCTCCGAGCCCTGCGTCTCGGACTTGCCCCACACGGTGTACCGGCCGGTGACGGCCGGACCGGCCAGGCCCGAGACCGGGGCGGCCGTGCCGGGGGGAGCGGGGACCGGGGCCGGGCGCGCGGAGACCGCGATGCCCGCCGTCAGGTCCACCGACTTCGCGGTGCTGCTGGTGTAGCCGGCCTTGTAGCCGCCGCTGACGCTCAGGTCGGCCGGGGTGGTGTCGGAGATCGACACCAGCTTCGGCCTGCCCAGCTTCACGGTCATGCCGAGCGCGCCGGTCCGGTCGGTGATCCGCCGGTCGTAGCGCAGCGCGGGCTCCTGCACGCCCTGCTCGACGAGCTTCTGCAGGTTGGCCTTCAGGTTCTCCGGCGCGAACAGCCGGTCGAGCTGGGCCCGCGAGGCGGTGCCGGGCTGGGTGAGGGCGGTGTCGCCGTTCGCCGCCCGGTCGACGACCTTGATCGCCTCGTCGCGCAGGGCCTTGGCCCCGGTGAACGCCTCGACCCTGAGCAGCTCCGGCGCCTCGGCGCGCTCCTGCGCCGCGCGGCCGACCAGCTCGCCGATCGACGGCGGCTCGGCCATCGCCTTCGGCGCCGCGGGGCCGGGGGTGAAGCCCTTCGGGTCGGACTTCATCACGACGCCGTCGGGCAGCCACGTGGTGACCTTGCCCGTGATCGGCGTGAGCACCTTCGGCGCGTCACCCGGCCGGGAGGCGGCGGGCGTCGCGGTCGGGGCGGTGGGCTGCGCGGTGGCCGGGGTCGCGGCCGGCGCGGCCGTACCCGGCGTCGTGTTCGGCGTCGTCCCCGCGGTCGGCGCGGCGGTCGGCGCGGCGGTCGCGTTCGGCGCGGCCGGGGGCGGCGTCGCCGTCCCGGTGCGCGCGACCACCTTCGGCTCCGGCACCTGGAGGAACGGCGAGCCCGGCGTCACCCGTCGCACCCACGACCTCGGCCGGGTGAAGGTCGAGACCACGATCTCGAACTCCACGTCCGACTCGAACAGGTGCGCGTCGGGCGAGCCGCCCGCCGTGGACGAGCTGGTGACCGCCGGACCCGCGCTGTTCTTGTCCGTCTTGCTGTAGGTGCCCCTGATCCCGGCCTGCGGGGTCGGGGTGACCGTGGCCGTCGTGCTCTTCCACGGCGCGTTCACCCGGCCCTCCAGCCCCGCGCTGAAGCCCTTCGTCGTCGACGTCGAGCTGTCCAGCTTCGGGCTGGTGCTGTTGGCCGCCCGCACGTTCCGGTCGGCCGCCTCGCCGAGGTGCGCGGTGTTGGAGACCTTGGCCCGCACCTCGATGTTGACGTAGGTGTCGGTGGTCTTGCTCTGGTGCTTGAGCTGCACCTGCACGCCCGGCCCCACCAGGCTGTCCATGCTGCTGCGCAGCGCGGTCGGCGACAGCTGGGCGAGCTTGCGCTGGTTGTCCAGGCGCAGCGCGGTGTCCTCGTACCGGTGCGCCTTGCGGTCGCCCGGCCTGGTCGAGTCGGAGTTCCAGTCGGGCAGGAACTTCGCGAAGCCCGGCAGGTCCCGCAGGACCTGCTCGACCTGCGGCTGCACCTGGTTGGCTGCGGTGAACGAGCCGACCCGGCCGTCACCGGCCGCCAGCGCGTCCGCCAGGTACGGCGGCGCGTGCCTGGTGCCCGCCGTGTCCGGCTTGACCAGCTCGGGGGTGGCGCCCTCGGGCGTGGGCAGGCCCTGCGCGGCGGCCTCGGGCAGGCCCACCCGCACGTGCGCGGTCACCGGCACGACGACGTTCTCGCCGCTGGGCGTGCGGACCTCGACGTCCACCTCGACCTGGTACAGGCCGACCTCGCCCTTGACGGTCAGCCCGCCCCGGTTCATCGCGCTGACGCCCGCCGACGAGCCCTCGGCGGTGCGCGCCGAGTAGGTGCCGGTGACGCCGATCTGACCGGTGAGCGTGCCCGGCTGGCCGATGATCCCGCCGACGCCCGCCGTCGCGTCGAAGCCCGCCTTCGTGGTCGCCGACAGGCTGTTGCCGGTCGTCGTGGTCTCCTGCACCCGCAGCGAGGTCTTGTCGTTGGCGCCGACCAGCTCGGCGCTGCGCAGGCGCGCGGTCATCTGCACCGCGCCGCCCGTGCTGCCGTCCGGGCTGACCAGGTCGGGCGAGGTCACCCAGCCGTTCAGCATCGGGCCGAGGTGGGAGCGGATCGAGCCCGCGCTCAGGAAGTCCTGCAGCGCGGTCCGGCCCGGCGAGCCGATCTTGGTGATCGACGGGTGCAGCTTGGCCGCGACGTCGCCGAACGCCACCTTCGCGTCCACGCCCGTGATGGCCTCGGCCACCAGGTGGTCGAGCTTCGCGCCCACGTCCGGGTCGGTCAGCGCCACGCGCGGCGCGGTCTTGCCGGACGAGGCGAGCAGCCCGAGGTCCTCGGGCACCACCAGTTCGACGCTGCCCTCGACCGACGGCGGCGACGAGATGTTGCCCGACGCGTCGGTGAGCGTGACGGTGTACTCGACCTCGGCGCGCACGGCCTGCGCCTGCTCGCCGGAGCGCACCGCGCGCTGGTCGGCGGTGGACACCGAGAAGCCCTGGGTCACGGCGGGCGTCGCCAGCTGCGCCTTGCCCGCCACCGAGCCGTACGGCCCGGCGAGCACGCCCATCGTCACGCCGCCGCTGATGTCGTTCGCGGTGGTCAGCGCGTTGGTGGTGGACGCGGACTGGCCGGACTGGTTGGCGACGTCGACCTTGTGCTCGGTCTTCTTCGGCTTCCCCTCGTCCTCCGGCTTCACGGCGGTCGCGTCGGCGTCGGCGTCGGTCACCGGCAGCGCGGCCGGGGCCTCGGTCGGGCGCAGGTGCGCCCGCACGTTCGCCTCGTGCCACTTGCCGCCGATCTGGACCTGGAAGTTCCGACCGCCCTTGAGGAAGGTCTCGAACTCGGTCTCCAGCGTCCTGGTAACCGCCTCGACGTCCTGCGGCCGGGCGTTGCCCAGCGAGGCGGCCACGTCGGCCGCGCCGCGCACGTCACCGGCGACGATCGAGCCCAGCGCCTCGTTGGACTGCACGAACGCGGGCAGGTCGCGGCCGGTGAGCACCTGGCCGGTGCTCGCGGGCGGCATCGGCACCAGCGGGATCACCGGGGCCGCGGGCTTGCGCTTCCACGGGGCGTTCGGCGCGACCGGCTCCGGGTTGGAGCGCGAGCCGGGGCGGTCCGAGCGGTCCTGGCCCAGCGGGTCGACCGCGCTCCGCGCGTCGGCGGTGCTCGCCGCGTCCGGGGTCGGCGCGCCCGGCGCGCGCTCCGCGTCGGGGGTGCGCGCGCCGTCCGTGGGGACCGGGGTGCGCCAGGCCGCCCGGTCGCGGGCGAGCCTGCTGTCCGGCGCGTCGGACGGCCTGCGGCTGGGCAGCGGCGTGCCCTCGGGCGTGGTGGCCGCCAGGACCTCCAGCGTCCGCACCGGGTCGTTGCCCCACTCGCGCAGGTCGGCCGCCGCGCGGTCGCGCTCCACCGAGGTCATGGCCGCGTTGTCCCACGCCGCGCCGAGCCGGTCGCGGTGCTGGAAGCCCTCCGCGACGAAGTCCGCGTACGCCTGCTCGGCGTCGCGCACCGCCTCGGCGTGCGCCTCGCGGGCGGACAGGAAGTTCCGGAACGCGTCGAGCCGAGTCCTCGGGAAGTCCGGGCCCTGGTTGACCAGGCTCGGCCGCCGGGTGGCGTCCGCGTCGAGCACCGCCGCCACGGCGGACTCGGCGTCCTGGGCGAGGCTGTCCCGCCGCGCCGGGGTGATCTCCACGTCCGGCACGGCCCCGGTGGCCGCGCGGGCCAGCGGGTCGGCGTTGACCAGCACCGGCGGCTGCCCCGGCGCGAACCGGATCAGCGGCTCGACGCCCTGGTGCCGCGTCACGATGTCGCTGAAGATCTTCCGGCCGAACGCGTCGGTCGGCTCCCAGTACATGTGCGCGCCGTGCTGGACGCCCATGTCGTTGTGCGTCAACCGGTACACGTCGAGGTCGTACGCGTAGGCGGTCAGCTGCTCGCCGGTGTCCGGGCGGCGCACGTTGTACACGTCGTGGTCGCCGGTGATGTGCTTCGGGCCGTCCGCCGTCACCTGCTGCACGACGCCGTCCGGGGAGACGGTGAACTTCCCGTTCTCGGCGTGCTTGGCCATGACCGGGGAGAGCTGCCTGAACTCCTCCAGCCTGCTCTCGTACCGGTCGCGCACCACCTGGGCGTCGGTCGCGCTCAGCGCCGACACGTCCGGCTGCCGCGGCTCGAAGAAGCCGACCAGGCCGACGTGCTCGGCCTTCGCGCCCAGCGCCACGTCCACCGGGGTGATCGTCTTGGCCTTGATGTCGACCGGCTTGGGCACCGCGCCCTCGGCCAGCCAGCGCGCGGCGGTCGGGTTCGTCGGGCGCACGTCGTACACCAGGTCGAACCGGTCGGCCATGCGCTGGAACCGCTGCTGGTTGACCTCGGGCATCCCGTAGGTCTCGCGCAGCTCCTTGGCGGACAACGACTTCCCGCCGTCGTGGTAGTTCGGCGGGACCAGCCAGTTGCGCGGGTCGGCCGGGGTGGCCTCGGCCGGGAAGCGCGCGTCCAGGTCGGCGAACACCTCGCGGGTGAACGAGTCCGCCACGCGGGCGGGCGCGTCCAGCACCGGGGCGGTGTCCGCGAGCGGCGGCGTCCAGACCGGCGCGCCCTGCAGCGCGGTCATCCGGCTCTCGATCAGCCACAGGTTCGACGGCAGGACCCTGGCGTCCGGCGAGTTCAGGCCGGTGTTCATCGGGCCGCTGACGCCCTCGGTCAGCGGGCCGGTGAAGCCCTCCGGCCTCGGGTCGTCGGGGGCCCGGAGCACGCGCGCCGCGTCCTGCCGGTGGTTGAAGATCGGGTTCTCGGCGTTCGGGTCCTCGTCCCGGCTGGTGTGGTACTGCTCGTGCAGCCCGTAGAAGTGGCCGATCTCGTGCGCCAGCTCGCCGGGCGGGGTGTCGACCGGCCAGCTGGTCTGGTTCGGCCGGGTGCCCGCCGGGGCGAGCGAGACCGTGCTGTGCGCCTCGGCCGGGTTGTCGGTGAACCGCACGGAGCCGTGGAACTGCTCGCCGCCGGGGAGCCGGTTGCCGCGGTTGAACACGCGGTCCAAGCCCTCGACCGCCCGCTGCTTCACCGCGTCGACCACGTCGGCCGGGTGGCCGGACGGGTCGAGGTAGATCACGGTCTCGAAGTCCCTGACCTGCTTGCCGTCGACGGTGAACGAGCGGGTGTCGTAGGCGATCCGCGCGCGCCACGGCCGGGCGTCCAAGCCCTGGTCGTCCCACCGGCTGCTGTCCATCAGGCCGGAGTCCTCGCCCCGGATC
>NZ_JBQGCX010000437.1:0-2552 GCF_052038725.1 Actinosynnema sp. | reverse complement strand
CCTGCGCGAGAAGCTCGAGGTAGGCGACACTGCCGTCCGGCGCGCCTTCCTCCAGCGCATCCCGCATGTCGAGGATCTTGATCTGACTAAGCAACCCGTTCTCCGCGGGGCGGTCCGGAACGGCCGTGCGCATCACGGCGGCTCGGGACGCATCCGCCGCCACAGGGCCACCTCGGCGTGAGGTGGCCTCGCCCGCGCGGCCTGGAGCAGCGGCACGGGCGTCGCTGCGTCCGCCTGCCCGAGCTCCGGCACGGTGGTGAGCCGGGGTCGCGTCGAGGCGCGGCAGCTGCTCCAGCGCCGGCCATCCCGCTTGAGCCGCCACGTGAGGCAAAGCGAGGTGCTCGGGAAGCGGCGCTGGCCCTCTCGTCGGGTCGAGGTACAGGCGCAACAGGTGCGCGGTGCCGAGTGCGTCTGGAAGCGCGGAGTGTGCCCGCTCAAGGGGAACGCCGACCGCGGTGCAGCAGTCGACGAGGCGTCGCCGCGGTAGGTCGGGCAGGTAGTAGGAGCTCGCCTCCAGAGTGCACAACCGTTGAACGTCCGGCAGCCGTACGAACGCGCGCTCGTACTCCGCCATGAGGAAGCCAAGGTCGAAGGGCAGGTTGTGCGCGACGACCACGCGACCCCCCAGCTGCGCATGCAGGTGAGGCAGGACCTCACCGAACAACGGGGCCCGGTCTGCCTCCTTCTGGGTGATGCCGTGTACGTGTGTCGCACCGACCGGCCCGCACGGGTTCACCCGTGAGCTCCACTGGTGTTGGACGCGACCCCAGGCGTCGGTCGTCACGACGGCGACCTCGACGACCCGGTGACTGTGTCGGGAGAAGCCGCTGGTCTCCACGTCCACCACGGCGAATCCGGGACCGTGTGGGGGCGCCGCCACCCCCCGAGCCCCGGGTGCGTGCGTCCCGTTCCTCCCGAACAACCTGGACCAAAACCCCATAGTTCCCCTTCGTCGCTGTCCCCTACGGCGGCCGACCTCCGGTGCTGGCAGCTCTTGCCGTACGAGTTCCACAGGTACCAGGCCAGGAGGACACAAGGGGGCAGATCACGCAACCTTCGTCGTCACGGGGCAGTCATCGACCCGGGGGGCCAGGCGTTGCGCGTCCTGAGGTCGCGTTGGGTTCTCCGCGGACGTCGGGTGTGGCGCCTCCGGGCGGCACCTCGTTCCGCGGCTGTGCGTCCGCCTCTTGGGGCCTGACGCTAGGCTCGTAGCGGGGAAGTGCTCCTGTTCCTTCTCGAGCTCGTTCGTGTCTTCTCACGGGACCTCGCACCATCCCCCGGGCCTCTAGCTCAACTGGCAGAGCAGCGGACTTTTAATCCGCGGGTTGTGGGTTCGAGCCCCACGGGGCCCACCCCTGACCGTCCCGCTCCTGACGTGTACGGCCTGCGGACCGGGCCCAACCCTCTCCGCCACACGAGGGAACGTCTTCAAGGCTCGACCGTCAGGGTCGATGCACGACGAATGGCCCGAAAGAAGAAGAGCAGCGACGCCGACACCGCCAAGGCCATCGTGGCCTTCCTCCTCGTCGGCAGCTTCCTCG
The DNA here is from genome assembly GCF_052038725.1 of Actinosynnema sp. Lineage (NCBI taxonomy): Bacteria > Bacillati > Actinomycetota > Actinomycetes > Pseudonocardiales > Pseudonocardiaceae > Actinosynnema > Actinosynnema sp. The sequence continues at coordinate 1,011 of NZ_JBQGCX010000437.1, read as the reverse complement.
GCTGGTTCGAGGTAGCGCGCGACTTCGTCGCCGACCGTCTCCCCCTCTTCATCGCCCTCGGTGTCGCCCTCCTGACGCTCCTCGTCCTCGTCGTCCGGCGGCTGCTCGTCACTGCCCGGGCGAACAGGGCTAGGCAACGCGTCCTCGACGCGCAGGTCGCCAGCACCGACGGCATGACCGGCAAGGAGTTCGAGCAGCTGGTGGCTCGCCTCCTCCAGCGCGACGGCTACGCCGACGTGCGTATCCCCGGTGGCTCCGGCGACCTGGGGGCCGACGTCATGGCCACCGCACCTGACGGCTCCGTCGTGGTCGTCCAGTGCAAGCGCTACTCCGAGAAGGCGCGCGTCTCCTCCCCCGACATGCAGAAGTTCCTCGGCACCTGCTTCACCGAGCACGACGCCGACCACGCCTGGTTCGTCACCACCACGCGCTTCTCCGAGCCCGCGCGTGACCTGGGCACCCGGCGGGGCGTCACCCTCGTCGACCGCAGCGCACTCGCCGAGTGGATGGCCCGCGGTGCGAGCGTCGCGCCGGCCGCGACTCTCGTGCCGCGACCCGACACCGTGCCCGGGCCCGCCTGAGCGGACCTGGGACCCGCCACCTCAGCCGGCACGCCAGGCGACCGCCGCCCACAACGGGTCCCCGCGACCGCCCGGCGGCGTCCGCAGCGACACCTCCGGCTCCCCGAACACCCCCGCCGAGCGCAGGTACGCCGCGACGATCTCGCAGCGGCCCGCCTCGTCGGCGTCCAGCCAGCCCCGCACGGCCTTGGTCCAGAACAACCGGTTGGAGAAGGTGAGCACCACCGGCGCCCCCGGACGCAGCACCCGGCCCACCTCGCGCAGCACCTCGACGGGGCGCACGAGGTAGTCGACCGACACGCAGCACACGACGGCGTCGAAGGAGCCGTCGCCGAAGGACAGCGTCACATCGGCGTTGAGGTCCTGCACGAGCCGTTCCGTCGCCGCGGTGTTGGCCTGCAGCTCCGCGGCGTTCAGCCCCAGGACCACC
>NZ_JBQGCX010000436.1:0-4403 GCF_052038725.1 Actinosynnema sp. | reverse complement strand
CGAGGTCGGCGACAAGACCATGGTCGACGCCCTGGTGCCCTACCGCACCGCGTTCGCCGACGCCGTCGCCTCGGGCGACGCGGACCCGTGGACCACCGCGGCCCGCGCCGCCGACGCCGCGGCCAGGGCCACCGCCGACCTCAAGCCCCGCATGGGCCGGGCGCGCACCCACGTGGAGCGCAGCCTCGGCACGCCCGACGCGGGCGCGATCTCCTTCGCGCTCGTCGTCACCACCGTCGCCGGGGTGCTCGCCACCTCCTGACGGGGGCAGCGGGCACGGGCGCGACACATCACCACCCGTTCGAGAGGACCACGCATGACCGCGCAGCTCCGGATCGTCGTCGGCTCCGACGACGCCGGCTTCGAGTACAAGGAAGCCCTCAAGCGGGACCTGGAGGCCAGCGGCGCCGTCGTGTCCGTCGTCGACGTCGGCGTCGACTCCGACGGCCGCACCCCGTACCCGGCGGTCGCGGTCTCCGCCGCCGAGATGATCGCCAGGGGCGAGGCGGACCGCGCGCTGCTGGTGTGCGGCACCGGCCTCGGCGTGGCCATCGCCGCCAACAAGGTGACCGGCGTGCGCGCCGTCACCGCGCACGACAGCTTCTCCGTGGAGCGCGCCGTGCTCAGCAACAACGCCCAGGTGCTGTGCTTCGGCCAGCGCGTCGTGGGCCTGGAGCTGGCCCGCCGCCTGGCCCGCGAGTGGCTGGAGTACCGCTTCGACGAGGGCTCGGCCTCCGCGCAGAAGGTCGCCCTGATCACCGAGTACGACGAGGGCCGCGAGACCGCGGGGACGCGCTGATGCCAGCCCCGCGCCCGCGCGTGGCGATCGGCGTGAGCCTGAAGATGTACCTGGGCCCGCGCCGCACCCGCGAGTGGTTCGACGAGGTGCTGTCCCTGGTCGCGGACCACCCGGCGCTCGCCTCCGGGACCGCCGAGCTGTTCGTGCTGCCCACGTTCACCGAGCTGGCCGCGCTGGTCGCGGCGGCCGGGGACACCGGGATCGCGGTCGGCGCGCAGGACCTGTCCTGGGAGGACCAGGGCGCCTACACCGGCGAGGTCAGCGGCGTGGCGCTGCGCGAGATCGGCTGCCGGTACGTCGAGGTCGGCCACGCCGAGCGGCGCAGGCTGTTCACCGAGGACGACCGGATCGTCGCCGCCAAGCTCGCCGCCGCGCTGCGCAACCAGCTGGAGCCGGTGCTGTGCGTGGGCGAGCCGGTGCGCGGCACGGTCGAGCACGCGGTGGAGGTGTGCCGCGCGCAGCTCGCGTCCGCGCTGGTCGACTCCGCCAGCCTGCCCGGCCCGATCACCCTGGCCTACGAGCCGGTGTGGGCGATCGGCGCCGCCGAGCCCGCCCCGCACGAGCACGTGCGCGCGGTGTGCTCGGCGCTGCGCCAGGACGTGGCGGGTCGGCCCGGCAGCCGGGTCATCTACGGCGGCAGCGCCGGTCCCGGCCTGTACTCCGCGCTCGGCGGCGACGCCGACGGGCTGTTCCTCGGCCGGTTCGCGCACGACCCCGCCGCGCTGCGCCGGGTGCTGGACGAGGTGGCCGAGGTGGAAGGGGTTCCGGCATGAGCATCGGGCTGAGCACCTACGCGTTCTTCTGGCAGCTGTCCTCCCGCGTGGAGAAGCCGCTGACCCTGGTCGAGGTGGTCGGCAAGACCGCCGAGCTGGGCGTCGGGCTGCTCCAGATCTGCGACCACCCGGCCATCGAGGACTTCGACGCCGAGCAGCTGCGCGCCCTGCGCGCCGCCGGTGACGCGGCGGGCGTGGCGTTCGAGCTGGGCACCAGGGGCCTGCGCCCCGAGCACCTGCGCCGCTACCTGGACATCGCCGACGCGCTGGGCGCGAAGGTGCTGCGCAGCATGGTCAACACCGCCGACCACCGGCCCACCCCGGACGAGGCGCTGGCCGACCTGCGCGCCATCGCGCCGGAGCTGGCCGAGCGCGGCGTCGACCTGGCGCTGGAGACCTACGAGCAGGTGTCCACCGCCGCGCTGGTCGAGCTGGTCGAGGGCGTCGACCACCCGCGCGTGGGCATCTGCCTGGACCCCGCCAACACCGTGGCCGCCCTGGAGCAGCCGGGCGCGGTGGTGGACCGCTGCGCGAAGCACGTGCTGAACGTGCACTCCAAGGACTTCGCGTTCACCCGCAGCGAGGGCTGGGTGGGCTTCCAGCTCGCGGGCGCGCTCATGGGCACCGGGCTGCTCGACTACGACCACCTGCTCGACCGGGTCCGCCCCGACGAGCGCGGGGTCAACCAGATCGTCGAGCACTGGCTGCCCTGGCAGGGCGACGAGGACACGACCCGCAAGACCGAACAGCTGTGGACCGCGCACAGCGTGGACTACCTGAGGAGCACACGACCATGACCGAGAACCTGACCATCGCCGTCATCGGAGCGGGCGGCAAGATGGGTATGCGCGTGTCGAACAACCTCGCGCGCACCTCCCACACGGTCTTCTACAGCGAGAACTCCGAGCCCGGTCAGGTTCGGGTCAAGGACGCGGGCCGCGAGGTCACCGACACCGCCGAGGCCGTCAAGGACGCCCAGGTCGTCATCCTCGCCGTGCCGGACATCGCCCTCGGCCCGGTGTCCGCGCAGGTCGTGCCGCAGCTCAAGTCCGGCGCCATCGTGCTGACCCTGGACCCGGCCGCCGCGTACGCCGGTCTGCTCACCAAGCGCGACGACGTCGAGTTCGTCGTCGCCCACCCGTGTCACCCGTCGGTGTTCCTCCAGCGCAAGACCCCGGAGGAGGTCGCCGACACCTTCGGCGGCATCGCCGCGGCGCAGGACGTCGTCGCCGCCATCGAGTCGGGCAACGAGGCGGCCCAGGCCGTCGCGGCCGAGGTCATCCGCACCATGTACGCGCCGGTCGTCGACGTGCACTGGGTGACCGTCAAGCAGTTGGCGTACCTGGAGCCCACCCTCGTCGAGACGGTGGCCTGCATGGTCGGCGCGCTGCTCAAGGCGGCGCTGGAGGAGACCGTCAACACCGTCGGCGTCCCCGAGCCCGCCGCCCGCGCCATGCTGCTCGGCCACGTCCAGGTCGCGCTCGCGAACACCCTCAAGGGCGACAACCCGTTCTCCGACGCGTGCCTGATCGCGATGGACTACGGCCGCGAGACGATCGTCAAGGACGACTGGAAGAAGATCTTCAACGACGGCGAGCTGGACGCCGTCATCGCGAAGATGCTGCACCTGGACAAGGTCCAGCACTGAGCTGGGCCGGAGGGGACGCCGCCGGCTCGGTCCGTTCGGACCGACCCGCGCCCCCGGTCCCCACGCACGTCCCCGCCCCGCCGCAGGCGTCACGCCGCGCGGGGCGCTCCCGTCTCCGGCCCCAGGCCCCTGTTCCCGCCGACCGTCGAGCACCGCTCCGGTCGGGTTCCCGGCTCACCGGAACGCCTGACCGCAATTGTGCGGCGAATTGTTTTCCCTCGGGACTTTCGGCCCCTTTCCGCTATCTCGCGTCCCGCCGGGCGCAATCCTGTGATTGCATGTCCTCCCATGGGCGGTAGTGCGCGCGGGGGAGGGTGGTGTGGGCGAGCCGGTTCCACCGGCGTGGGCCGCGTGGGGTAAGTCGTCGCAGGTCCTGGGCTGGTCCGGGGAGGCGTTGGGGCGGGGCGCGGTGGCGTTCCCGCTGGTCGGGGCGGTGCGCGCCGGTCGTGGTCGACCTGGCCCGAGAGCCGGGTCCCCGAGCGGTCGCGGTGCGCGCCGCTTATCCATTCCCGATTTATCCGACGCCCGTTCCGGAATGATCCTCGCGGTTCCAACCCCGCACTCCCGCGCGCCCCTGGCCGCGTCGATCGGCGATGTGCGCGCCCCTCTCCGGGCGCTTTCCGCCGACGTCCCGCCGCGCCCGCGCACCGCCGGTCCCCGCACCGCCGGTCCCCGCACCGCCGGTGCCGCTCCCGCCCCGTGCCCCCACCCCGCGCCGCCCGACCCCGCGCCGTCCGCGCGGGGCGGTTCGCGCTGTCCGAACAGATGACCGAGGAAGGTTGATCGCGCGGTGTTCCTGACCAAGTTGACCGTCGACGTGCGCTCCCGCGAGTTCCGCCGGGACCTGGCGAACCTGCACGAGATGCACCGCACCGTCATGTCCGGCTACCCCAGGGTCGAGGACGGCTCGCCCGCCAGGCAGACCCACGGGGTGCTGTGGCGGCTCGACCCCACGCGCGACGGGGGGTACACCCAGTACGTGCAGAGCCTGACCCGGCCGGACTGGACCGGGTTACCCGAGACCCTGCTGACCTCGCCCGCCGAGGTGCGCTCGCTCGACCCGCTGCTCGACGCCATCGAGCCCGGCCGGGTGCTGGCGTTCCGGCTGCTGGCCAACGCCACCAAGGACAGCGTGCCCGCCGAGCCCGGCGGGCGGGGGCTGCGGGTGGCGCACCGCACGCCC
>NZ_JBQGCX010000435.1:0-1563 GCF_052038725.1 Actinosynnema sp. | reverse complement strand
GTGATCGTGCCCGAGGAGATCGAGCTGCTGCACGGGCGCGGCGTGACCCGGATCTTCTCGCCCGCCGACGGCCAGGAGCTCGGACTGGCCCGGATGATCAACCTGATGGTGCGCGAGTGCGACCACGACCTCGCCGACCCGGCCCGCGTCGACCGGTCCGCCCTGCGCACCGGCAGCCCCGACGCGCTCGCCGCGACCATCACCCTGGCCGAGGCGGGCCGCCTGCCCGGCGACCTGCGCGCCGAGCTGGAGGCCGCCGCGTCCGCCCGCCGGGTGCCCGTGCTGGGCATCACCGGCACCGGCGGCTCCGGCAAGTCCTCGCTCACCGACGAGCTGGTCCGCCGCTTCCGCCTCGACCAGCAGGACAAGCTCCGCATCGCCGTCCTCGCCGTCGACCCCACCCGCCGCCGCGGTGGCGGCGCGCTGCTGGGCGACCGCATCCGGATGAACTGCCTGGAGGGCGACCGGGTGTTCTTCCGGTCCCTGGCCACCCGGCGCGCGGGCTCCGAGGTGCCGGACGGGCTGGCCGACGCGATCCTCGCCTGCAAGGCCGCCGGGTTCGACCTGGTCGTGGTCGAGACGCCGGGCATCGGGCAGGGCGACGCGGCGATCGTGCCGTTCGTCGACCGGTCCCTGTACGTGATGACCCCGGAGTTCGGCGCGGCCTCCCAGCTGGAGAAGATCGACATGCTGGACTACGCCGACGCCGTGGCGATCAACAAGTTCGAGCGGCGCGGCGCCGACGACGCGCGCCGGGACGTGGCCCGCCAGCTCGTGCGCAACCGCGAGGCGTTCGGGGCGTCCTGGGAGGACATGCCGGTCTACGGCACCAGCGCCGCCACGTTCAACGACGACGGCGTCACCGCCCTCTACCAGCACCTGCGCGACGGGCTGGCCGAGCACGGGCTCCAGGTGGACGAGGGCGCGCTGCCGCCGGTGAGCGGCCGGGTGTCCACGGCGGCGGCCACCGTCGTGCCCGCCTCCCGGTCCCGCTACCTGGCCGAGATCGCCGAGACCGTGCGCGGCTACCGCCGGGCCACCGAGACCCAGGTCGACGCGGTGCGCCGGGTCGCGCACCTGGAGGCCGCCCGCGCCGAGCTGGTCGCCGCCGGTCACGACGCCGACGCGCTGGACGAGCTGCTCGCGGGCGCGCGCCGCCGCGTCGACGGGGCCGCCGCCGAGCTGCTGGAGACCTGGCCGTCCGTGGTGGCGGACTACTCCGGCGACGAGCTGGTCGTGCGGGTCCGCGACCGCGAGCTGCGCACCGCCCTGACCCGCACCACGCTGTCCGGCAACCGGGTGCGCCGCGTCGCGCTGCCCCGGCACGACGAGCCCGGCGCGCTGCTGCGGTTCCTGCGCGCCGAGAACCTGCCCGGCCGCTTCCCGTTCACCGCCGGGGTGTTCCCGTTCAAGCGCGAGGGCGAGGACCCGGCGCGCATGTTCGCGGGCGAGGGCGACGCGTTCCGCACCAACCGGCGGTTCAAGTACCTCTCGCAGGGCTCGGCCGCGACCCGGCTGTCCACCGCGTTCGACTCGGTCACCCTCTACGGGCGCGACCCCGAC
>NZ_JBQGCX010000434.1:0-4640 GCF_052038725.1 Actinosynnema sp. | reverse complement strand
GTTGAGCCTGCTGCGCATGGCCTGGCGCGACCGCGACCTGCTGCTCGGCTGACCACGCTCAGCGGCACGGACATCGCCCCACAGCAGGACGTGCAGCCGGGAGGTCGGGTTCCAACCGCGCGCGAGCACCGGGGCGGCCAGCTCCCGCGTCCGCTCCAGCAGCACCGCCGGGTCCGCGCCTTCCGGCATGAGCCACACCGGCCCCAACCGGGTAGGTCTCCACCAGCTCCGCCGCCCCGTCCAGGTCGCCTGGGTGCTGGACGACGAACTTCCACGACGCCTTGTCCGTCATCGCCAACGCGCGCAGCGCCGCCGGGCGGATACGGCGGTGCACCGGCATCTTCGCGTTTCCCAGCTTGGCCGAGACGGTGAAGCGGGTGACCGCGTCCACCAGGGCTGCGGTGGGGGCGATGGCGCCGGAGGTCTCCACCTCGACACCGCCGGTGACCACCAGCAGATCAGCCGGTTGCCGGGCCAACCAGGAAAGGGGACCTCGGCCGTGTCAAGTAGACGACGCTCTTGGTGCGGCGGGTGCCGGTCGCGGTCCCAGGTCTGCGGGGTGTCGCACCACGCGCAGGTCAGGTGGCAGCCATGCAGGCGCAGGAAGTTCGCCACCCGCCCCTGGCTGATGCCCTCCCCCTGGAAGGTCGGGCCGAACAGCTCGTTGACCGCCAACTCCATCAGGACCACACCGGTTCGCACACGGTGGTGTTCGAACGGGTCTCCCGGACCTCGACCCGCGTCACCCGCGCGCCTCCGGCCCTGGGAAGCCCGTCCACAACCGCGGTCGCGGCTCGTGCCAGTGCCACCCCGGCGGTGGCCGACGAGGCCGGGGACGCCGCACGCTCACCGTCGTCCCGCTCGGCGCGCCAACCAGCGAGGCCGCTGAGGACCTCCCGCACGCCATCCGCGACCTGCCCGACCTCGACGGCGCGCGGCTGTCCGCCACCGGTTCCACTGCGCTCGACAGCGACGTCTCGGAGCGGCTCGCCGACGCCCTCGTGCCGTGCTGGCGGTGGTGGTGAGGGCTAGTGCTCATGCTGATAACACTGTTCCTCCGCAGCGTTTTGGTGCCGCTCAAGGCGGCCCTGGGCTTCCTGCTGTCGATCGCCGCCTCGTTCGGCGCGCTGGTCGCGGTGTCCCAGAACGGTCACCTCACCAGCCTGATCAGCCTGTTCGCCGGGTTCGCGCTGGTGTTCGGGCGGCGGTGGGCGCGTTCGTGGTGCGGATGACGACCGCGCCCGCCGAAGCGCGATTAACGCTGACCGCTGTTGTCCGGGTGTTTTCGCACGGCTGCGCGCTGCGCCACTTCCGTTCCGACTGGTGACCCCTCCGGCCCCGTATAACAGGCGGCCACTGAGTTCGCAACCACAGTGACGTTTTTCGGCCTGAACGCCGAAGCGCCCGAACGCCGGACGCTGCGGTTCCGGTGCGGGACGCACCTCGGCCGCACAGCCTTGGCCAGCTCCCGGTGAAATTTTTCGAAAACCTCAGACTCGTGTTCAAAACGATTTTTTCGCACCGGATCCGAACGGACAGGAGTGGCACGGCGGATGGGGAACATTCGGAATGAATCGGACACCGCACAGTTGTTCCAAGAAAACTGGGATTGCCGTGTACCCGTCATCGGGGTCGGCATTCCTCGGGGTTTTCCAGCCGAGCCGAGCTCCACAGGTTCCCGGTGCACACTTCCGGAGTCCCCTGTTCGGGGCGCTGCGGCGCGGCCCGCCCCACCGAGGTGTCACCCCCTGGTGACGGCACGAATTCCATGTCACGTGTCCCGCCAACGGACCCACTTGGAAACCCATCTGTTTTTCCAATCTGCACAAGCTTTTCAGGCTTCGCCTCGCCCATCGGGTTCGTTTTACCGCAGCCTTGCCGCGTTCGGGAACGAGTGTCATTACAGGTCCTGCTGACGCCCCCTCGGAAAGCCGTAGCCCGCTGCCGGGAACTGGGTTCGGCCTGCTGTCGCCGCCTTCCCGGTGACCTTCTTCCCTGATAGCGTCCCGGTCTCGGCGAGTCGACTCGCATGTACCGCAGGAAGTCGTCCGGATTTCGACTCGGCCGTGACGGCGCCACCACCGGGGAGGACTGCGTGGGATCTCGTCCGTTCGAGGCGATGGCGTTGTGATCACCCCGGTGGCGGTGGGGGAACACCACCACCCGATTGCGCGGGGCAGTGCCGAACACCTGGGGAGCATCGTGGAGCAAGATCAGCGCAAGCGCGCCCGCACGCGGTGCGGGCGGATGCCCGGAGCGGTGTCGTGACCTCTCTCCAGGACATCGCCGACAGGTACGGCACGCCCGCCTACGTCTACCGGTTGGACGACGTCGAACGGGCCGCGGCGGAACTGGTGGGGCAGCTCCCGCAGCCGTCCTCCCTGTGCTTCTCGCTGAAGGCCAACCCGCACCCGGACGTCGTGGCCGCAGCGCGCGTCGCGGGCTGTCGCGCCGAGGTGAGCTCGACCGGCGACCTGCGCACCGCTCTCGACGCGGGGTTCGTCGCGGCCGACTGCCTGCTCACCGGCCCTGGGCGGAGCGACGCCGAGACGGAGGCCGCGCTGGTGGCGGGTGTCGGCCTGCACTCGGTCGAGTCCCCGCACCAGCTGCGCCAGCTTGAGCGCTCGGAAGCCGCGACCGGGCGCTCCCCTCGGGCGCTGCTGCGCCTCAACCTGCCGACACCCGTGCGCGGCGGGCTGCGCATGACGGGCAAGCCGTCGCAGTTCGGCCTGGATCCTGCCGGCCTCGCTCTGGTCGAGCGCTCGTTGTCGGAACTCCGCCACGTCGAAGTCGTCGGCGTGCACGTCTTCTCCGCCACCAACGCGCCGGACGAGGAGTCCCTGCTCGCCGCGATGGGGGCAGGCATCGATGCCGGAGCACGGCTCAGGGACTCGATCGACCTGCGCTTCCTGGACCTCGGCGGCGGGTTCGCCGCGCCCTTCGCCGCGCCGGGCGCCGCGCCCACCTACCCGGAACTCGCCCCGCGCCTGGAAGAACTGCTCGACGCGAGCCTGCCCGGCTGGCGGGACGGCGGTCCCGAGGTGCTGTTCGAATCGGGGCGGTACCTCACCGCGCGGAGCGGCACGCTCCTGTGCAGGGTCCTGGACGTCAAGGAGTCCTTCGGCCGCACGTTCGTGGTGCTGGACACCGGTGTGCACCACCTCGGGGGCCGGGCGGCCACCGGGCGCGTGCTCGCAGCTCGGTCGCAACCGCTCCTCGGCGACGGTGAAGCGCTCCTGGTCGACCTCGTCGGACCGCTCTGCACCCCGGCCGACGTGCTCGGTCGCGATGTGGCGCTGACCGGTGCGGAGCCGGGCGGGCTCGTGGCGCTCCCCAACGTCGGGGCCTACGGCCTGACCACCGGCCTGCTCGGTTTCCTCGGGCACCGGCCGCCCGTGGAGGTCGCCCTGCACGGCGACCGGGTCGTCAGCGCCACCCGCGTCCTGCTGCACCGCACCACCGTCGAGGAGGACACCCGTGTCACCGCAGTGGAATGACAGCTACGAGCAGCTGCTGCGCCGGTACCTGCCGCTGCTGGCGGCGGGCGTGGAGCTCCGGCCGGACGCGAGCATGACCGCGCTGGGGCTCGACTCGATGGAGACCATCAGGCTGCTGATCGAGGTCGAGGACGTCTTCGGCGTGAGCGTGCCCGACGAGTTGCTCACCGCGGAGATGTTCGCCACTCCCGGTGCGCTGTGGCAGGTCGTGGCGGAGCTGAGCGCGCAGGAGAACAGGTGAGGCACTCCTCCGGGACTTCCCGGTTCCTGGCCGCGGCGGAGGAAGTGGTCCCGCTGCTGGCCCGCCACGCCGCCGAGGTCGACGCCGAACCCCGCTTCCCGACCGAGGCGCTCGCCGCGTTGCGCGCCACCGGGCTCATGGGCCTCATGGTCCCCGAGGAGCACGGGGGCCTCGGGGGGACGGTCCTCGACCTGGTCGACGTCGCCGAACGGCTCGCCGCGGGGTGCACGTCCTCCGCGCTGGCGTGGGCCATGCACTGCCAGCAGGTCGACGCGATCGCCCACTACGCCCCGCAGCGGCTCGCGTCCGAACTCCTGCCTCGGCTCGCCGCGGGGGAGCTGTACCTGGCCTCGGTCACCACCGAGGAGGACAAGGGGGGCCACCTGCTGACCTCGCGCGCTCCGCTGCGCGAGCGGGAAGGCGTGCTCGTGCTCGACCGGTACGCACCCGTGGTCACCGGCGGGCGGCACGCCGACGGATTCCTGATCACCATGCGCGCGGACGAGACCGCCCTGGAACGCGACGTGCGCGCCGTGTTCGCCTATCGGCACGAGCTGGACGTCGAGGTCGACGGGGACTGGGACACCCTGGGCATGCGCGGCACCGACAGCGTGCCGCTGCGCCTGAGGGGCGAGTTGCGCGCGGACCGAGTGCTGGTCGCGGACGGTGGCTGGTCGGAGATCGCCCTGCGCAGCCTCATCCCGGTGGGGCACCTCGGTTGGGCCGCCACGTGGCTCGGCGCCGCCCGCGCCGCGCTGTCCGACTTCCTCGGCGCGGTGCGCTCCCCCAGGCGGCCGAGGTCGGTGGACGTGACCTCGCCCCTGGTCGCCGAGCGGATAGCCAGGGTGCGGACCTGCCTCGAACTCGCCAGCGCCTACCTGCACCGGGCGGCGGAGGAGGTG
>NZ_JBQGCX010000433.1:0-1695 GCF_052038725.1 Actinosynnema sp. | reverse complement strand
GGCGGCGAGGATACCTTCGACGGTGTCCTCGGGAACATCCGGCCACACGGCCACCCCGACGCTGACCTTGAGGCCGCGCACGGGGCCCGCGCCGGTGCCCAGCAGGCCCACGCGGCAGCGGGCGCGCTCGGCGATGGCCATCGACTCGTCGCGGCCCGCGCCGGGCAGCAGCACCACGAACTCCTCGCCGCCGAACCGGCCGACGCTGTCGCCCCGGCGCACCGACTCGCGGATGACGTCGGCGATGGAGCGCAGCACCTCGTCGCCGGTCTGGTGGCCGTGGGTGTCGTTGATGCCCTTGAAGTGGTCCACGTCGATCATGAGCAGGCCCAGGGAGTCGCCGCGCTGGCGGGTGCGGTTGAGCTCGACGCGCGCCTGCAGGTGCCACGCCTCGGCGTTGAGCAGGCCGGTCTTGGCGTCGGTGCGGGCGGCCAGCTCCAGCTGGTGGATCAGCACGGTGCGGTGCAGCGCGACGGCGGCCACGACCATCGGGAGCGCGAAACCGGGCCACCAGGCCACGGCGAGCGCGACGAAGAACGCGAGGCTGAGCTGGGCGGCCTCCAGGAGGTTGTCCAGGGGGCCGCCGAACAGGTGGGTGCGCGCGCCGGTGGTGAGCACGATGACGCCCGCGACGAGCGCGGTGTTGACCGTCCAGTAGACCGAGCCCGCCCCCATCAGCCCGAGCAGGTCCCAGGGGCCTTCGAGGTGGCCCGCGGCCAGGCTCTCGCGCAGGCCGGTGGCGGTGGCGACCACGTTGGCGGCGAGGGCGACCAGCAGCATCATCGCGGCGGTGAACACGCCCCGGTGGGGCGGGCGGAACGGGTCCCAGCGGCCGACCACCCACCAGCGGTGGGCGTAGAGCACGACCACCAATACTCCGACCAGGGGTGGCGGGAGCAGCAGGGAACCGGCGAATATCCAGATGCTGCACAGGTCGAGGTGCGGCAGACCGGTCGCGTCCCTGCGGGCGCGCTCGATCCAGCGGGAGAAGACCAGGTGCAGCGCTGCGCAGGCGAGCAACACCGCCAGGACGACCCAGTCGTGCCTGGTCGTCGGCTGGCGCGTCGTCGCGGCGGCGGCCACGGCCAGCAGGGCGAGCAGGTCCACCGAGAGCACGTAGCCCAGCGCGCCCCTCGGAAGGGACCATAGTGACCAGCTTCGTCCAACCACGGTTCCCTCGCGCCCGTCCACACCGGACCCCCCGGTTGGTGACCGGCTGGAGCGTCACGGTAACCCTGGGGCGAACGGGTGTCATCCGCTGGTGGGGTGACACGGGTTCTGGGAGGTGATCGCGGTGCGCGAGAAGATCTGGTGATCCCGGTTCCCGACTTGCCCGGTGCGGCCAGTGGAGGAGGTGCTCGGTCATGCGCGAGAAGATCTGGTGAAGACGGTGGGGTTGACGCCCCGCCGCGGTGCGGTCCCCCGGCGCGCCCCATGGGCCCGGTGACCGGTGAGCCCGGCCGCGCGCCACGCGCGCGCGGCCGGGCGTTCAGCCCTCGGCGAGCTGCTCCAGCGGGCCCAGCGCCATCCACCGCGCGGTGACGGCGGCGGCGGCGAGGACGCCGACCCCGGCGGCGATCGCGATGGCCGTGGCGGCCGATCCGGTGGCCGTGGCGAGCAGGCCACCACCGGCCACGCCGACGCCCTGGGCTGCGACCAGGCCGCTGCGGGCGAACCCGAGGGCCTGCCCCCGGC
>NZ_JBQGCX010000432.1:0-10001 GCF_052038725.1 Actinosynnema sp. | reverse complement strand
GAAGCCCGCGAGCACCCGGATCGACCCGTTCGCCCACAGCGCCGCCACGACCGCGCGACCGAGCGCCCTCCGCCCGCGCTCCCGGCCTGCCGCGTCCGGGGTCCGGACCTCGGCGACCTCCGCGCGCACCGGGACCCGCAGGCAGCACCAGGTGTTCGCCACGCCCAGCGCGGCGCTGAGCCACAGCGCGCCCGGCGGGCCGAACGTGTTCACCAGCCCGATCGCCGCCAGCCCGGACACCGCGCCCGCGACCAGCCCGAACGCCGTCAGGCGGGCGTCGGCCCTCGCCCGCTCGACCTCCGGCGGCAGCACCTCCGGGGTGATCGCCTCCCGCAGCGCGGTGAACGACCGGGACAGCAGCGCGCCCGCCAGCGCGGCCGGGTACAGCGCCCAGCCGTCGACGTGCAGCGCCAGCACCACCGCCACCGCCACGCGCAGCGCGCACGACGCGGCCAGCGCCCACCGCCGCCCGCGCCGCAGGCGGTCCAGCGCCGGGCCGATCAGCGGGGCGAGCAGCGCGAACGGGACCGCGGTGACCAGCAGGCAGAGCCCCGCGCGGGTCTTGGACTCGTCCACCCCGGCGGAGAAGAACAGCGCGTTCGCCAGCCCCACGGCGAGCGCCGCGTCGGCCGCGAAGCTCAGCATCACCGCGTAGGTGAGCGAGGACAGGCCGGACTCCCCGGCGCCGTCGGCGTGCGCGGCGGTGCGCAACCGACCGAGGCCCACCGAGGACAGCAGCCTCGCCCGGTACAGCGCGACGCGGGTGACGGTCAGCTTCCTGGGCAGCTGGGTCGGCTTGTGGGTGGGCTTGGTGCGCTCGTCGTGGCCGGGGATCGGCTTGGTGCGCCGGGGGCCCGCCCGCCCGGTCGGGACGGTGGGCCGCTCCCGGCCCCGCTCGTCGTAGGCGTCGCGGTCGTAGTGGTCCCGCTCTGCGCGCCCGCGCCCGCGCTCCCGGCTGCGCCGGTCGTAGCCGTCGGGGTCGTAGGTCTCCCAGGGCTCGCTGTCCGGGCGCCCCCGCCCCGCGCCCCCGCGTTCGGGCCGGGTCTCGTCCTGCCGCGGGTGATCCTCCCGCGGGTGATCGCGATCGTCGGACGGGCTCATCCCGACCATCCTGCCGCAACCGCGGCGGCCTGTCGCGGATCGCCGCACGACCACCGCACGACCACTGCACGACCGCTGCTCAGCCAGCGGGGAGGCGCACCCGGAACATGCTCGGCCAGTTCTTGCCCGTGACCAGGAACTCGTCCGAGCCGGGCACCGAGGCGATCCCGTTCAGCACGTCCGACGCGGGCACACCCTCCGGGCGCAGCGACGACAGGTCCGCCACCAGGTCGACCGCGCCGGTGGCCGGGTCGATCCGCACCACCTCGTCGGTCTGCCACACGTTCGCCCACACCCGGCCGTCGACGCACTCCAGCTCGTTCAGGTCCTCCAGCGGCTCCCCGGCGCGCGTCACCGCGACCCGTCCGCGCTCCTCGAACGTCGCCGGGTCGCGGAAGGCCAGCTCGGCGGTGCCGTCGCTCATCACCAGCCGGTCCCCGTCCAGGCACAGGCCCCAGCCCTCGCCCTCGTACGGCACGCGGCGGACCTCGGCCAGCGACGCCCGGTCGCGCTCGATCGCCACGCCGTCGCGCCAGGTGAGCTGCCAGATCCGCTCCCCCACCACGGTGATCCCCTCGCCGAACAGCGGCGACGGCAGGTCCAGCTTCCTGCGGACCGTGCCGGTGGCGGGGTCGACCTCGCGGATGCTCGACCGGCCCTCCAGACCGGTGCCCTCGTAGAGCACGTCCCCGGAGACCTCCAGGCCCTGGGTGAACGCGCCGGGGTCGTGCGGGATCGTTCCCAGGACCTCCGGGCGCGCCGTGACCGGTGTGGACGGTCCAGCGGGTTCGGTCGACCGAACACCGTCCCCACCGGACGAGCAGCCCGACAGCACCGCCACCACCACGACCGGGACCACCGCCACCTCGAACCAGCGCACGTCCGAAAGGGTGGCACGTGTGCGCGGCGCGGCGAAGACGTGCGGCACAATCCACCTGTGACCGCCACGCCGACTCAGCAGCCCCAGCCAGTGCTCGCCGACCCCGCGGCCGTGCGGCTCGCGCGCGACGCGGCGCAGGAGGAAGCCGGATCGGAGCACGTGGGGGCCCACGTCGGCGTCCTCGTCGAGGACGAGACGTCGGTCACCCACTTCTTCGAGGCCGATCACGCCGGTTACCGGGGTTGGCGGTGGGCCGTCACGGTCGCCAACGCGGGGGAGGGCACGCCGGTCTCGGTCAGCGAGGCCGTGCTGCTGCCCGGCAACGACGCGCTGGTCGCCCCGCAGTGGGTGCCGTGGAACGAGCGGGTCCGCGCGGGCGACCTCGGCGTCGGCGACCTGCTGCCCGCGTCCCCCGACGACCCCAGGCTCGCGCCCGGCTACGTCGAGTCCGAGGACCCGGCGGTCGAGGAGGTCGCGCTGGAGGTCGGCCTCGGCCGGGTGCGCGTGCTCTCCCGCGAGGGCGTGCTGGACGCCGCCGAGCGCTGGCGCGGCGGCGACTTCGGGCCGCGCAGCGAGATGGCGCGCAGCGCGCCCGCCGCGTGCGGGACCTGCGGGTTCTACCTGCGCATCGCCGGGGCGCTCGGGGCGGCGTTCGGGGTGTGCGGCAACGAGCTGACGCCCGCGGACGGGCACGTGGTGCACGTCGAGTACGGCTGCGGCGCGCACTCCGAGGTGGAGGTCGAGGGCGGTTCGGCGGTGCCGGTGGCGGACGTCGTGTACGACGACGCGCTGCTGGAGGTCGAGGTGAACGAGCCGGTGGCCCGGTCCGCCGACGCTGCCGTCGACGCTGCTGACGACGTTGCCGCCGACGACGTTGCCGCCGACGCCGACGGCGCTGCCGCGGGCGAGGGCGACACGCCCGGCGCCGTGGACGAGGTCGAGCGGGTTTCCGACGCCGCCGACGCGACCGGGGTCTCCGCGCGGGCGACAGCCCGGTGAGCGCGGACCACTTCGGCACCGAGGCCCTGCGGGAGTCGGTGCTCGCCGCCTGGCGCGGTTCGCCCACCCGCTTCCGGGAGGACGCCAACGCCGAGGAGGACCTGAGGCTCGGCGGGTACCGCGACCGGCTGCTGGTCGAGCTGGCGCAGAACGCGGCCGACGCCGCGGGCGCGGAGCCCGGCGTGCTGCGGTTGTCCTTCGTGGACGGCGAGTTCCGCGCGGCCAACACCGGCGCGCCGCTGACCGCCGACGGCGTGACGGCGCTCGCGTCGCTGCGCGCCTCCGCGAAGAGCTCCGACGCGGTCGGCCAGTTCGGCGTGGGCTTCGCGGCCGTGCTGGCGGTGACGGACGCGCCGCGCGTGGTGTCCACGTCCGGCGGGGTCGCGTTCTCCGCCGCGCGCACCCGCGAGGCGGTGCCGGAGCTGGCGTCCAAGCGCGGCGGCGACGTGCCCGTGCTGCGCCTGGTGTGGCCGACCGACGAGGCAGGCCCGCCCGAGGGCTTCACCACCGAGGTCCGGCTGCCGCTCACCTCCGCGGACGGCGACGCCCTGCTGCGCGAGTGCGCCGAGCAGGCGCCCGACCTGCTGCTCGCCCTCCCCGGCCTGCGCCGGGTCGAGGTCGGGTCGCGGGCCTGGGACCGCGCCGAGGACGGCGACAAGGTCGTGATCACCGGTCCGGACGGCGAGCGCGCCTGGCTGGTGCACCGGGTCGGCGGCGAGCTGCCCGAGCGCTTCGTGCAGGGCGTCGAGTCCCGGCCGGTGTGGTCGGCGTGCTGGGCCTACCCGGTCGACGGCGCCCTCGGCGGCGAGGTGCTGCACGCGCCGACCCCCACCGACGAGAAGCTGTCCCTGCCCGCGCGCCTGATCGCCACGCTGCCCGTCGAGCCGTCCCGCCGCCGGGTGCTGGTCGGCCCGGCCGTCGAGCACGTGCTGGCGATGGCGGCGCGGGCCTACCCGGCGCTGGTGACCGCGCTGCCCGCCGTGGAGCGGACCGCGCTGGTGCCGCTGCCCGGCTTCCCGCTGTCCGAAGTGGACGGTGTGCTGCGGCAGGGCGTGCTGGAAGCGCTGCGGGACGCCGAGTGGCTGCCCAAGGCGGACGGCGGCTGGACCTCGCCGAGGCGGGCGAAGGTGCTGGACTCGCCGTCCGAGGACCTGGTCGACCTGCTGGAGGACGTGGTCCCCGGCCTGCTGGACGCCGAGCTGGTGCTGCCCGAGCACGCGCGGGCGCTGGCCGCGCTGGACGTGCCGAGGATGCCGGTGGCCGAGGTGGTGGCCGCGCTGGCGGGCATCGGCGGCGAGCCGGGCTGGTGGCACGACGTGTACACGGCGCTCCAGCCGTGGGCGGACGTGGACTCGTCCGCGCGCGAGGAGCTGGGCTCGCTCCCGGTGCCGCTCGCGGACGGCAGGCTGGTCAGCGGTCCGCGCGGCGTGCTGATGCTGGACGAGCCGGTCGACTTCGAGCTGACCGGGCTGCGCATCGCGCACCCGGAGGCCGTGCACCCGCTGCTGCTGCGCCTCGGCGCGGTAGAGGCGGGGGCGGCCGAGGTGCTCGACTCGGACGCGGTCCGCGACGCCGTGCGGCACAGCGGCGACGACCCGGACGAGGACCTGGTGCACGGGGTCCTGTCCCTGGTGGCGCGCGCGGGCGGCCGGCCGTGGCTGGGCGAGCTGGTCCTGCCGGAGGCGGGCGGCGGCTGGCGGCGCGCGGACGAGCTGCTGCTGCCGGACGCGCCGCTGCGCGAGGTGCTGGCCGACGACGCGCCGTTCGGCGTGCTGGACGCGGAGTTCGCGGCGGACTGGCCGCGCGAGGTGCTGTCGGCGGTGGGCGCGGCGGACGGCTTCACGGTGCTGGTCGACGACGAGCCGACCGACCCCGACCACGACCTGGCCGACGAGGCGGACTGGTGGGACGCCGCCGACGAGCCGCCCTCGCGGGTGGTGGGCGTGCGCGACCTGGACCTGGTGGCCGAGGGGAAGTGGACCAGGGCGCTGGAGCTGATGGCGTCCGACCCCGAGGTGTGGCGCGCGGTCGCGCAGCGCGACGGGTACACCGGGTGGTGGCTGGCGCGGTACGCGCGGATCGACGGCCGGGCGCCCCGCGCGTGGCGGCTGCCGGAGGCGGTGGAGCTGGAGGGGCTGTACGACCCGGTGGGCTCCGAGCTGCCCGCGCACGTCCTGGCGGCTGCCGGGGTGCGGACCGAGCTGGTGGTGCACGACGAGGACGACGTGGTCGACCTGCTGGCGCGGTTGGGCGACGCGGAGCGGGTGGTGCCGGACGCGCTGGTGCTGAAGGCGCACGCGGCGCTGGCGGAGGTCGCGCCGGACGTGCGGGAGGGGGCCGTCGAGCCGCCGGACCGCGTGCGGGTGCTGACCGGGGCGGTGGTGTCCGCGGACGACGTGGTGGTGCCGGACCTGCCGTGGCTGCTGGCTGTGCTGCCGGGCGAGCAGGTGCTCGCGGCGGACGGCGGGGCGGCGGAGCTGGCGGAGCTGCTGGAGCTGCCGCTGGCGTCCGAGGAGGTCGTGGGGGCGCTGCGGAGCGAGGGCGACGAGGTGGTGTGGGCGGAGCTGGGCGCGGTGCGCGTGGCCTGCGCGCTGCTGGGCGTCGAGCTGCCGAGGGGGACCGTGGTGGTGCACGACGAGCTGGTGGTCCACGCGGAGGGCGAGGAGCACGAGGTGCCGTGGTGGGTGGACGGGGAGGTGGTCCACGCGGCGGACACCCCGGAGGGGTTGGCGCGGGCGTTGGCGTGGACGACCGGGCGGTGGGGGGACCGGCACACGTTCGCGGCGTTGATCAGCGAGCCGACGCCTGCGGTGCTGTTGGGGTGAGGGGCGGGATCACGGGGTAAAAGCCGTGGTCACGGGTAAAAGCCTAGATCAAGAGCTGAAGAGCACGCCTCGCCGGCGGGGCAGACCTCCAAAAAAGAGGGGACACGGGCTCTGCCGGCCGGTGACCGTTGGGTTGGTGGTGCGGTTTACCCCTGCGGTGGGCGGGGTCCCTCTTCTCCGTTTGGCCTCCTTTCAGGCAAGCACGCTCGTCAAGACGCCGTTGGGCACCCCGGTCTTCCGGGCAGTGCGGCGGCATCTTGACAAGCGTGCTCGGGCTTCGCCAGGCCAAACGGAGAAGAGGGACGCGGGATGGCTGGCTGCGGGCTCGCTGCGCTCGCCCTGCAGCCCGCGAGGCGGTCAGCTTGCGAAGTGGTCAGTCAGCCTGCGCTCGTCTTGCGGTCTGCGGGCGCGGACCGTTTATTGCGCTATGCGCTACTGCAGCCCGCTCTGCGCGGTTCGTGAGCCCCTGCGGGCGGCTGAGCGTTGCCAGGCGAAGATGCCGAAGCCGATTACCCCGAGTGCGCCGCCTGCCGCGCAGGTCCACACCGCCATCGTGGGCGCCCCGATCAGCAGGGTGATCACCAGGCCCACCAGCCACAACGCGCTGCCTACCACGATCGGGGGCACCGGGTCGGTCAGGCGGGGTGGGAGAGGGGGTGGAGGGGGGAGTTCGGCCACGTCAGGCAGGCTACCTTCCCGAAACACCGATCAGGCAGGCTCCACCCGCTAACCGTCACCCTCGGCAACCGGCCTCGGGGGCGGGGCTGGGCGTCGGAGTGCGCCCGAGCGGTCACACAGGGAACAGGGAGTTGCACGACATGGGCCTGGACGGCTTCTTCAAAATCACCGAGCGCGGGTCATCCGTGGGGCGCGAGGTGCGCGGTGGGGTGGTCACCTTCGTCGCGATGGCCTACATCGTGGTCCTCAACCCCCTGATCCTCGGCAGCTTCTCCGCCGACGACCCGTCCGCGAAGACCGACATCACCGGCGCGATCCTGCCCGTCCCGCAGGTCGCGGCCGTCACCGCGCTGGTCGCGGGCGTGATGACCATCCTGTTCGGGCTCATCGCCAACTACCCGTTCGCGCTCGCGGCCGGTCTGGGCATCAACTCGTTCGTGGCGGTCACCCTCGCCCCGCAGATGACCTGGCCCGAGGCCATGGGCCTGGTCGTGGTCAACGGCATCGTGGTGCTCCTGCTCGTCCTCACCGGGGTGCGCACGGCCGTGTTCAACGCGGTGCCGAACGAGCTGAAGGCCGCCATCGCGGTCGGCATCGGGCTCTTCATCTGCTTCATCGGCCTGGTCGACGCCGGGTTCGTGCGCCGCGTCCCGGACGCCGCGGGCACCACCGTCCCGGTCGGCCTCGGCATCGGCGGGTCGATCGCGTCCTGGCCCACGCTCGTGTTCGTGGTCGGCCTGCTGGTCACCGGCGTCCTGGTCGCCCGCAAGGTCCGGGGCGCGATCCTGATCGGCGTGCTGTCCACCGCGGTCTTCTCCATCGTGCTGGAGGCGGTCGTCAAGGCCGGTCCGTCGGCGGGCACCAACCCGAAGGGGTGGAACCTCGGCTACCCGGCGGTGCCGGACAGCTTCTTCAGCCTGCCCGACCTGTCCCTGGTCGGCGAGTTCTCGTTCGGCGCCTGGACCCGCCTGCCCGCGCTGGCCGCCGCCCTGCTGGTGTTCACGCTCGTGCTCACCGACTTCTTCGACACCGTGGGCACCATGACGGGCCTCGGCAAGGAGGGCGAGCTGATCAAGGAGGACGGGCAGCTGCCCAACGTCAGCAAGGCCCTGCTGGTCGACGGCGTCGGCGCGGTCGCGGGCGGCGCGGCGTCGTCCTCGTCGAACACGGTGTTCATCGAGTCCGCCTCCGGCATCGCCGAGGGCGCCCGCACGGGCCTGGCGAACGTGGTCACCGGCCTGCTGTTCCTGGTCGCGATGTTCTTCACCCCGCTCTACGAGGTCATCCCGGTCGAGGCCGCCGCACCCGCGCTGGTGATCGTCGGCGCGCTGATGGTCGCCCAGGTCAAGGAGATCGACTTCTCCGACTTCTCGATCGCGCTGCCCGCGTTCCTGACCATCGTCGTCATGCCGTTCACCTACTCGATCGCCAACGGCATCGGCGCGGGCTTCATCAGCTACGTGCTGCTGCGCGCGCTGACCGGGCGGGCCCGCAGCGTGCACCCGCTGATGTGGGGCACGGCGGTGGCGTTCGTCGTGTACTTCGGCATCGGTCCGGTCCAGGCCCTGATCATGGGCTGACGCCCGTCCCCGGACGCCGGGGGAGAGCGCGAAGCCGAAGCGGCCCCCCCCGAGCGAGCAAAGGGCGGGCCGCGCCCCACCACCGTCCTGAACAGCGCGAACGCCGTCCACCAGCCCGCACGCCCATCGCTGAATGGGCGATTTCACAGTGAAGGCCCGAGATCGTGAGGTATGCTAACTACGTGGCGGAGACCGACGACCATGGGCTGGCGAGCAGGCTGAGGCTCGCCATCATCAGGTTGAACCGGAGGCTCCGCGCGCAGCGGGTCAACTCCACGATCTCGCTCACCCAGGTGTCCGCGCTCTCCACGCTGCACAAGTGCGGACCGCTGACGCCGGGCGAGCTCGCGGCCAAGGAGGGCGTCCAGCCGCCGTCGATGACCAGGGTCATCGCCGCGCTGGAGGAGTTCGGCTTCGCCACCCGCAGGCCCCACCCCACGGACGGCCGCCAGGCCATCGTGGAGCTGAGCCCCAGCGGGATGCAGTACATCAACGCGGAGGTGTCCGCGCGGGAGGCCTGGCTGGACCAGCACCTCGCGGAGCTGACACCCGAGGACAGGGCGGTGCTCTCCAGGGCCGCCGAGATCATCGACAGGATGGCGGGGCAGTAACGAAGTGCCTGCTTATGCGGAGGGCTCGCAGACCGATCGACCCGGTCGAGACACGGCGCTACCTCCGCCGAAGCGCAAGAGATCAGGCACGTTCAGCTCCCTGAAGGTCCGCAACTACCGGCTCTACGCCTCCGGCCAGGTCGTCTCGCTGGTCGGGCTGTGGATGCAGCGCGTCGCCCAGGACTGGCTGGTCCTGGAGCTGTCCGGCGGCGACCCGGTCGCGCTCGGCTTCGCCGCCGCACTCCAGTTCGCCCCCACCCTGCTGCTGTCGCTGTGGGCGGGCGTGCTCGCCGACCGGCTCGACAAGCGCCGCCTGCTGCTCGCGCTGGAGACGGGTCTGGGCCTGTGCGCGCTCGCGCTCGGCCTGCTGGAGGTCCTCGGCGCCGCCGAGCTGTGGCACGTCTACCTGCTGTGCCTGCTGCTCGGCGCGGTGTCCGCCGTGGAGACGCCGGTGCGCCAGTCGTTCGTGGTCGAGATGGTCGGCCGCGACCAGCTCACCAACGCGGTCGCGCTCAACTCCATGACGTTCAACCTGGCCCGCATGGTCGGGCCGGCCGTCGCGGGCGGCCTGATCGTGGTCGTCGGCGGCACCGGCTGGGTCTTCCTGATCAACGCCGCCAGCTTCGTCGCGGTGATCGCGGGCCTGCTGCTGATGCGCCCCGCCGAGCTGCACCGGGGCGAGCCGGTGCCCAGGGAGCCCGGCCAGCTCCGCGAGGGCCTGCGCTACGTGCGCAAGCGCCCCGACCTGGTGATCCTGCTGTTCCTGGTGTTCTTCGTGAGCACGTTCGGGTTGAACTTCTACGTCACCCTCGCCGTGCTGGCCCGCAACACCTTCGGCGGCGACGCCGACGCGTACGGGCTGCTGTCCACGCTGCTCGCGGTCGGCACCCTGGCGGGCGCGACGCTGGCCGCCCGGCGCAGCGCGCGCGGCGCGAAGCCGCGGCCGGTGCTGCTGGTCGTGGGCGCGCTGGCGTTCGGCGTGCTGGAGGTCGTCGCCGGGCTGATGCCCACGCTGTGGCTGGTCGGGTTGGTGCTGATCCCGGTCGGCGTGGCCATGATGACCTTCACGACCACCGCCAACGCGACCGTGCAGCTGTCCGTCACGCCCGCCATGCGCGGCCGGGTGATGGGGCTGTACATGCTGGTCTTCCTGGGCGGCAACCCGGTCGGCGGGCCCGTCATGGGCTGGCTGGCCGACCACTTCACCGCCCGCGCGCCGCTCGTGGTCGGCGGCGCGGTCTCGATCGTGGCCGCGCTGGTCGGCGCGCTCGTGCTCAGCCGCCGGGGTGGGATGGCGCTGCCCGTGGTGCGGCTGTCCCGGCGCAGG
>NZ_JBQGCX010000431.1:0-7328 GCF_052038725.1 Actinosynnema sp. | reverse complement strand
CCGCGCTGGGGTACCGGGAGATCATGGCCGACGTGGGGGCCGCGCTGGCGGGCGCGGGGTACCGCGGGCCGGTGTGCGTGGACTCGATGCTGCTGCGCGACGGGACCCTCGTGCCGGTGCTGGAGATCAACCCCCGGACGTCCATGGGGCTGATCAGCGTGCTGGCCGGGCGCCGGCTCGCCGCCGACCCGGAGCGGGCGCGGCTGGTGGTGCGGCCGGTGCGCGGCGGGCGCGGGTTCGACCGGCTGGTGGCGCTGCTGCGCGCGGACGGGATCCTGCTGGAGGCGGGCGGGGTCGGGGTGCTCCCGCTGTCCTCCGGGACGCTGGCCTCCTCCAGGGGGCGGTTGTACTGCGCGGTGGTGGCCCGGGACGAGGCCGGGCACCGGGCGCTCGGCGCGGCGCTGGACGCGGTCCTGGGCGCCTGGCAGGTGGACCGTGCCTCGTGAGCTGGGGTTGATCGGGGCCACGGCGATCGCGGTGCGGGCCGTGCTCGACCCGGCGCGGCGGCGCGAGGACGTGCGGGTCAGGGCGATCGCGGCGTCCACGCCCGAGCGCGCCGAGGCGTTCCGCGCCGAGCACGGGCTGCCGGTCGCGCACGCCGACTACCGGTCGCTGGTGCGGGACGAGGGGATCGACACCGTCTACGTGTCGCTGCACAACAGCGCGCACGCGCGCTGGGCCGCGGAGGCGGCCAGGGCGGGCAAGCACGTGGTCGTGGAGAAACCGCTGTGCCTGGGACGCCGCGAGGCGCACGCGCTGCGCCGGGCCGCCGGGGACGCGGGGGTGCACGTCGTGGAGGCGGTGATCACCACCGGGCACCCGTGGCAGGCCGCCGTGCGCGAGCTGGTCGCCTCGCGGGAGCTGGGGGAGCTGACCGGGATCTCCTCGCACATCGCGTTCGACCTGCCGCCGGGCGCGGGGTACCGGTTCCGGCCCGAGCTGGGTGGCGGTGCGTTCCACGACACCGCCTCCTACTGGCTCGACGCCGTGCAGGCCGTCGTCGGGCTGGGCGGCGCGACCGCGTCCGGGCACTCGGAGTTCTCCGGGCCGAACGGGGTGGACCTGGAGTTCGACGCGGCGCTGCGGCTGCCCTCCGGGGTGCGGGCCGAGCTGCGGGCCTCGCTGGTGGGGCCGTACCGGGCCGACCACGAGTTCCGGTTCACCGGCGGGAAGGCGCGGCTGCGCAACTTCCTGCGCCCGGCCGCCGGGCCGTTCCCGGTGAACCTGGTCCTCCAGCGGGACGGGGGAGCGCGCGAGGTGCGGTCGTTCCCGGCGGTGTCCTACCACGACGCGCAGTTCGACCGGATCATGGCGCTGCTGGCGCGGCCCGCGCGCCCGGACGACGCGGTGGTCGAGCGGATCGCCGTGCTGGAGAGCGCTTACCTGAACGCGCTGGAGCGGTGCGCCCGAACCGGGAGGGCGGAGGCGTGAGCATCGCCGTGCTGACGTCCGGGGTCGCGCTGGGCGTGCACGTCCCAGGGCTGCTGCTGGCCCGCAGGCTCGCCGAGGTCGGGGTGGCGGCGCGGGTGGACGTGCTGGAGAACCACCTGCCCGAGCGGCTGCGCGAGCTGATCCCGGCGTCGAAGACGGCGTTCCACCGGGACTTCCGGGTCGCGCTCGCCGGTCAGCGGCTGGCCGCGCGCAACACCACCGAGCCCGACGAGGGGCTCGTCGCCGGGCTGTGGCGGGAGTGGGAGCGGGACGGGGTCGAGCTGCTGGTGGTGCTGTCGGGGTTCTGGCTGCCCACCGCGCACCGGTACGCCTCGGCGCACAGCGGGGTCCGGGTGCGCTCGTGCCACGTCGACTCGGTCGCCTCGCCCTCGTTCACCTCCGCCTCGGGCGCGGGGCGGGGGAGGTGGGGCGAGCACGAGGACGTGTGGTTGCTGGAGCGCGCCGGGAGCGCGGTGGCGCGGACCATCCCGGTCAGCCGGGAGGAGCCGGAGCCGTGGGGCGACCGGGACGGGCGGCTGCTCGCGCACGGCGGCGGCTGGGGCATGGGCACCTACCGGACCGGGGCCGCCGAGCTGGGCGCGGCCGGGTTCGCGCTGGACGTCGTGGCCTACGAGCGGTCCGAGGTGCCCGAGGAGCAGGGGCGGAACCGGTACTTCATGATCGACCCGGACTGGCACCCGTGGCACGACACCGGGTTCCCGCCGTTCGGGCGGGTCCACGACGGCGCGGTGGAGTACCGGCGGCGCGCGGAGCACCACGACGGGTTCGACCTGACCCGGCGGGCGATCGCGGTGGTGAGCAAACCCGGCGGTGGCACGCTGATGGACTCGCTGTCGGCTGCCACGCCGGTCGTGCTGCTGGAGCCGTTCGGCGCGCACGAGGCGCGCAACGCGGAGCTGTGGCGCGACCTGGGGTTCGGGATCGGGTACCGGGAGTGGGTGGACGGCGGGCGCCAGGTCGCGGTGCTGGAAGCGCTGCACCGCAACCTGGTGGCCGCGCGCGGGCGGGTTCTGTCCTATCCGGACGAACTCGCCGGGCGGTGATCCGGGGCG
The DNA here is from genome assembly GCF_052038725.1 of Actinosynnema sp. NCBI lineage: Bacteria > Bacillati > Actinomycetota > Actinomycetes > Pseudonocardiales > Pseudonocardiaceae > Actinosynnema > Actinosynnema sp. The sequence goes on along the minus strand of NZ_JBQGCX010000431.1, from coordinate 4,824 downwards.
CCGTGGCCCAGGGCGCAGTTACTCAGGGCGCCGCGCCCCTGGGCGCCGCGGCTCAGGGGGCGGCGCGGCGCAGGGCCTTGCGGTAGCGCGAGCGGAAGAGCGCCTGCGCGGCGGCGGACTTCACGCCCTTGTGGCCCCTGGGCACCGCCTCCACGATCATGATCAGGTACAGGTACGCCTGGTACAGCGCGATCCTGCGGCGGGTGGTGGCGGTCAGCTCGGCCGGACCGCCCGCCTCGCGGTAGCCGTCCAGCAGCGGGTCGTCGTCGGACAGCTCGCCGAGCAGGGCCAGCGACACGAAGTCCGCGCACGGGTCGCCCCAGAACGCGCGCTCCAGGTCGATCAGGCCGGACAGGCGCCGCTCGCCCTCCTCGCCGGTGAGCATCACGTTGCCGTTCCACAGGTCGAAGTGCACCAGCACCGGCTCGGTGACCTCCTCCAGCACGGCGCGGCCCGCCACCGCCAGGTCGTGCAGCGCGGTGGGCCTGCCGGGCGGGGTGACGCCGAAGCGTCTGGCGTCCGCGAGCAGGCCGTCGACCATGGCGGTGAACGCCTCGTACCAGGTGTCGCCGTGCAGGCCGGTCGACCGCTCGGGGTAGCCGAAGGCGGTGCCGCGCACCGCGTGCAGCCCGGCGACGGCCCGGCCCAGCTCGCGGCGCAACCGGGCCCGCTCCGCGCCGCCGAGCACGCCCCACACCCCCAGCCAGGTGTCGACCGCGACCACCCAGGTGATCCGGTAGTCGCCGCCCACGCCCGCGCTGCCCTCGCCGGCGTGGTGCAGCACCGGGACCGGCGCGGTGGCCGCGGCGGCCCGCAGGACGGCCGCCTCGGTGCGGGCGATGCGGCGCTCGTAGGTCAGCAGCGGCAGGTCGTCCGGCGGGGCGGCCTTCAGGACCACCGGGCCCACCGGGTCGACGTCGAGCAGCCAGACGGCGTTGAACGTGCCGTCCGCCAGCTCCCTGGACGAGGTGATCGTGGCCCGCGGGCCGAACGCCTCGGTCACCGCCGCCCGCAGCTCCTCGTCGGACAGCGATCGCTTGGTGGTGCTTCGCACGTGCCTCTCCTCCGGTGCTCCCGGTGTTGCGTTCCCGGTTCCGCGCTCACTTCACGAACGCGGGTTCCACCTTGGGGGGCCAGTCGGCCGGGCTCAGCACGCCGAGGGAGTAGGCGCGCGAGATGAGCGCGGTCCGGTTGGGGGCCTTGAGCTTGCGCAGCAGCGTGCCCAGGTGGTACTCGACGCCCTGGCGGGTCAGGAAGAGCGTGGTGGCCAGCTGCGCGGTGCTCTCCCCGGCGGCCACGCCCTCCAGGATGCGGGCGTGCACGTCGCTGAGCGGGGCCGCCGCGTCCCCGTGCGGTTCCGCGGAGCGGCGCAGCAGCACCAGCAGCGCCGAGACGGCCCGGCCGCGTCCGGGGACGGCGATCGCGGTCATGGCGGCGGGCGCGGTGCTGCCGTCCGGGCGCACGGCCGCGACCCGCTCGGCGAAGCGGCCCCGCTCGCCGGTCGCCAGGCAGGCCAGGCCGCGCTCCAGCGCGGGGCGCAGCGCCGGGTGCAGGAGGTCGGTGAAGTCGCGTCCCCGGATCTGGCTCAGCGGGCGGTCCAGGAGGGCGAGCAGGTCGGTGTTGGCCTCCACGATCCGCCCGCGCGGGTCGAGCCGGGCGATGCCCAGGCCCGAGCGCTCGAACACCGAGCGGTAGAGGGAGCCGTCGACCGGTTCGTGAGAGCGCTCTCCCCGGTGGTCGTGACACTGGCGCATCAATACCCCTAACCATCGGAACGGCGGCGAGGCGACCTGCTTGCGGGTCCGCGAGCGATAGCGATCATAGGAACCGCGCTCGCGCGGGGGCAATGCGCGTCCGGTCGGCGGTGAACGAGTGTGCGGCGTGCCGAACGGGCGGAACGCGGGCGTCCCCGGCGTCCGTTCGGGGCAGTCCGGGAGGCCGGGTCGTGATTCACCGCTCGGGATTCACCGCGGAATTCCGGATCGGGCGTCGCGGCCGATTCCGGGAAAAGGGGAGGAAAGGGGAACCGGGTGGCGCCCGCCGCGCGCCGGGCGGCGGGCGTCCGGCTCGCGGTCAGAACTGGTCGGCCGCGGTCAGCTCGTGCTCGAAGGCGTCCGCGCGCTCGACCAGCAGGCCCAGCGGCGTCGCGAACTCGGCCACCACGCCCTGCTCGCCCAGCACGACGGTGTGCTTGAGCAGCGCCACCCCGTCCACGACGCCCGCGCCGCCGACGGGCGCGGCGCCCGCCAGCTCCAGGAAGCGGGTCTGGTCGATCTTCTCGGCCCAGCCGACCGGGGAGGACAGCACCAGCCAGGTCGAACCGTCCTCCTGCGGCACGCGCTGCACCGAGACCTGCTGGGTGCGGGTGTCGGAGACCTCGACGCGGAAGCGCAGCCAGGTGTCGGACTCCTCCAGCACCTCGGACCGCGTTCGGACGTAGTTGATCACATCGGTCCAGGTGGTCACGCTCATCTGCCCTTCGCCATCAGGGGACAACAGGGGCAGCATCTCACGTCCACCAGGGGCGACGGGCGGGAACACCGCACACCGGCGGGTCGGGGCGCGCGGAGGGACCGCCGGGGTCGCCGTTCGCGGACGGTAGCGATCTCCCGCCTCGGGGGACGGCGGGAAATACCCGCCGGGTGAAGGTGCTCGCGGTGAATCTTCGCGGGGGTTTCCCGGAGCTACGCTCGACCGGCTTTTGCCGGAAACCGAGGGAAAGGGTCCACCATGAGGAAGTCCGCCGCCGCGCTGCTGTCCGCGCTCTGCCTGCTCGCGGGTTTCGCCGGAACCGCGTCCGCGACACCGGCGTCGGCCAGATCGTACTTCTACTCCGTGCCGTCGCTGCCGTGGGGAAAGGTCGTCGACCGGTGCATCGGCGGGGCCGAGTGCGGCGGGACCGAGAACCGGCTCTACTTCACCCTGGACCGGCCCGCCTACCTGTCGCAGCTGGAGGTGCGGGCCAACGACGACGTCGCCCAGCGCCACAACGCGGTGCTGCGCGTGTACGTGGACGGCGAGCCCGCCGGGCAGCAGGACGTGAAGCAGGCGGGCAGCACGCTGACCTACCCGCTGTACCGGTTCGGCGGCCAGGTCGTGCTGGAGTCGGTCTCCACCAACGGCGGGACCGACGAGACGCAGGTCGGCTGGGTCCGGCTGCGCTGAGCGGCTTCGGGGTCCAGCAGCCATCCCCGGCCCGCCGGGTAACCCCGTGACCTGCGCCGTCCCGCTCTCCCCGCCCCACCGGCCGCGCCCGCGGCCCTTGTGCTCCCCGTAGCCCGCTGCTTGCCTGGGCCCCTGATCGCCACAGCGAGCGGGAGGCCGGTGGACGTGCTGCTTGAGGAGACCGGGGACCGGTGGCCCGCGCTGCGCGCCGCGCTGTCCGACACCACCGACCGCTTCGCGCGCCTGATCGCCTCCGCGCCCCCGCCCACCAGGGCCGCCATCGGCGGCTGGAGCGCCGACGAGGCCGCCGCGCACACCGCGATCGTGTCCGGCATGAACGCCGAGCTGATGGCGGGCCGCGACGCGTTCGACGACCCCGACCTGGCGCGCGCCTGCCGGGAGATGACCCTCGCCGACCTCGCGGCGGTGAACGCGCGGGCGCTGCGGCGGTACCCGGCCCGCGACCCCGAGGCGCTGGGGGCCTACCTGCGCGAGCACGTCGACCTGCTGCTCGAGCGCAGCGCCGACCTCGACCCGGACGAGCCGCGGCCGTGGCTGGGCGGGGCCAGGCTGCCGGTGTCGACGCTCCTGGCCCACCAGCTCAACGAGCTGCTGCTGCACGGGTTCGACGTCGCGCGCGCCACCGGGGCGCGGTGGGACGTGCCCGAGGACGAGGCGGCGCTGGCGTTCGACCTGTTCCTGATGCGCCTGCTCGGCGCCGGGGCGGACACCCGGCACCTGCTGTCCCGGTCGGGGGGCGGGCGCGAGCTGCGCGTGGAGCTGCGGTCGGCGCGGACCACGCCGGTGATGGTGGTCAGCGGGGAGCGGAAGCTGGCGGTCGTGCGGCCGGACGGGAGCGCGGACACGGTGGTCCGGTTCACGCCGTCGGTGTTCATGCTGGCGCTGTTCCGGCGGATCGGGCTGGCGGGCGCGCTGGTGTCCGGGACGATCACCGCGTCGCGGCCGAGGCCGTGGGTGGCGCTGGCGTACTTCCGGCGGACCCGGACGCCCTGATCCCCTGGTTCACCCGTTCGGGGAGCGGGTGGGGGGAACCGCTCGGGGCCGCGTCGCGTCGTGGTCATGGGATGGTGGACGACCACAGCGATCTGGGGGTGAGCGGTGCCCAGTGGGTACGAGGTGCTGACGGGTGAGATCGCGGCGCTGGCGGGCCGCGTCGACGGCCTCGCCGAGCGGCTCAACGGGGCGGTGGACGCGGCCCGCACCGTGACGATGGACGACTCGGCGTACGGGGTGCTCTGCCAGCCGTTCGCGGCGCTGCTCCAGCCGTTCGAGGAGTTGGGCGTGAACGCGCTGGCCACGGCGGTCGAGGGGGTGGCGGAGAACGCCACGACGCTGCGCGAGACGTCGCGGGAGTACGACGACCGGGAGAGCGCGCAGTCCGCGGAGCTCGACGGCATGGCGCGGTGAGCGGCGGGGCCGCTGGCGGGCGCGTCGGTGAGCACCGGGTGCGGCGGCAGCGGGCCGGGGTCGGGTACTTCGGGCAGGTTCGGGTGCGGGTGGTGGACGGGGCCCTCGAGGGGGCGGTGGTGTGGGCGGTCGACCCCGAGGACCGGTCCTCGCTCCAGCCGGGGAGCGACCGGGAGTTCGTCGACGCGGCCGTTGCCGGGGCGTGGGACGGGCTCGGGGCGGGGGACCGGG
>NZ_JBQGCX010000430.1:0-3560 GCF_052038725.1 Actinosynnema sp. | reverse complement strand
GGGACGGCTCGGCCGCGGCGCCAGCTGGCGTGTCATCTACTACTTCAGCGGTCTCGACGTTCGCCCGGGCCCTGACCCTTCGGCGCCGGAGCGCGGCGAGGTCACCCGCCGGAGAGCGGTAGGACCTCCGAACACGCCTCGACCGAGTCGGCCACCCAGGGCTCCGAGCCGCTCCGGGTCGCGGTAACGCGTACCTGCGGCCCGGCGCCGAAGTCCGCCACGACGTCTACCGACGCCTGATCCCCTGTGAGGGACTCCTCGCCGACCTCCAGCCGCGCACCGACCAATTCCGGCATTGCCTCGACCACGGCGGCCGCCGGCTCTCGGTCGCCCAGCTCGGCAAGATCCGCCGAGCCGTCCTGATTGAGGTGCAGCGACCAAGTGGCGAGCTCCTCGCCCTCGCAAGCAAGGCCGTCGCTGCTAGGGGCAGCAACGTCACCGCTACCGCTCCCGCAGCCGGCAAGCACCAGGGCGCACCCGAGGACCACCACCGTTCCGGGCATCCAGGCCACCATGCCCGCAGCCTGGCACGACGGTCACTTGCGAGGGGCAGGGTTGTCACCTGGGGATGCCCAGCTGACAAGCGGCTACCGGCGGCGTCGCAACCGCCGCGAGGTGTCCGCACACAGGGGAACGCCTACCGATTGGTGTCAGTGCTCTTGCTGAGCTGATTGCTGACGGCGCATCTGCTCCCGGGCCAGTAGGCCGTTGACGACCACCCCGAAGAGTCCCACCACGGCAAGCAACGGATACCCCAACCCCGCGGCGGCCGCGCTCAGGCCGATGCAGAAGACACATAAGAAGCGGAAGGTCCACGCCAGAGACGCGCTGTGCCGAAGCCCTGAGTCCACCCCGATGACAGTACTCAGCACTCGGGTCGACCTTGAAGGCATCAACGCATGCTGCTGATCACCTCCCAGTCATCGGCGCCGCGTTGCCGATCAGGCTCGGACTGTCATCGCCGGACACCGATCCTCTGCCGGACGATGCGCTCAGGGGCTCGCGGGGCCGGGTTTCGCCTCGGCAGCCCGCCCTGACAGCCAGCGGTGTCAGTGAGGGGTCGGCTATCGGACGCCTCGAACCGTCTGAAGACCGACCTCAAGACCACGAGCCCCACCACCGATGTCAGGGTGTGAAGGTTCGTGTTGCCACCGCCCTGACAGTCCTGGTGCTCCTGCCCGGGTGCACGTCTGCGGCGAGCGCGCCGGACCCTAATGCGCAGATGTGCCAAGGGTTCCGAGAGTCGGACGCGGTCCTCCTTCTGGATCCGGTGAGACTGGTTGGAGCCCTCGCCGACCCTGCTGTGGCGGACCCATCCAGAGCTGAGGTGGAGGAAGTCGTCCGGGCAGTTCAGGCCCTGGCGACGGCGGCCCCGAGCGACATGCGACCGACCGTCTTGGCCTACATCGCACCGTTGGCCAAGACCGTGGAGGAACCGGGCTTCGATCTAGCAACCCGAGAGGCGGCACGCGATCTGATCAGCCCGCACATGGTGGCCGCAGGTGACCTCGTGCTGGCCTGTCCACCTAGCGCGTAGCAAGGCCAGGCCCAGCTGGCCCCCTTCCCCTCAACGTCTCACGAACCGATCCCTAGTGGGATGCGGCATCTGCGACCGCGCACCTACCGGACCAACCCTCCGGCAGCATGAGCCCATGGCAGGCGGAGCGTTCCGGATCGACCACGTCGAGGTCGGAGGAGAGTGGTGTCGCCTCGTCCTGTTCGAGGCGGACCGATCCCACTTCGTAGCGAAGGCCGCGGATCTGGACGTGCGGCTACCGCGCGGCTGGCGGAAGACGCGACCCCAGCCGCTCGACCACACCTGCGGCCTGGATGACCTCGTGCACCTCTCTCCGGTCGAGGCCATTCCACGCAGCTACGCCGGCTCGCTACCGGCGCTCACCGCGATGCTTGTCACCGCGCAGGAGGATCCTAAGCGGGGGCCGACGTGGTGGCGCATCGAGCAAGCCGCCCACAACGCCGCACAGGTCGTGCCATGCCAGGTGGATCACACGTAGGCCGAGGGATCCGCCGGGAACCAGCGGCCGATCCCGGCTGGCGATCCACAAACGGTTAGCGGGGGCGGACCTGGCGAAGTCAACTCCGGAGCTGCTCTCGCCACGATCGACAGTGCCCGCCGGCACGGCTCCCGGAAGCGTCAGCCTGCGGCCGTCCGTCAATTCGAGTACCTGGGCCACGTCCATGGCGCCATCCTTGGGCGCCTGCCGCACGACGTCGGCCCAGGGCACCCTCCGCGAACTCAGTGTCTTCCGTACCGTCAACCCCTTGGAATCTGCCACGACACCCACCCGCGGGTAGCTCAGCAAGGCCATCCCCAGCAACAACGCCCCCGCGAGGCCGACCGCCCAAGCGAACCATGCGGGAGCAGTCGGTCGAACGACCAGCACGGCCAAGACCAGGAACCCGACACCGTTGACTTCGAAGTTGACCGGTGCCGTCTGCTCGCGACGCGGCGGCCTCCAGTACAGAGTCGAGTCGCTCCCATCGACCACGCGAGCAGCCCCTCAGAGGTCACGTGACTCCGCTAGCAGACGAACGGACCGGTGACAGGCCGTTCGGTGGACGATCGCTACCGGAGTACGTTCCGCCTCGGCCAGGTGTAGACCGTCAACTTCTCTCCGGGCGGCGCGGCTGGCGGAACTGGACGGACGTCTTCCAGCCCAGAGGCTCGCCGCGACGAGCAGCCGCTCGCTTCCTGATCAAGGCCAGTAGCCCCACGAACAACAAGGGGATGACTACGAGCGGGACCACGATCAAGGCCACCACTTCCAGCGACACGACATTCTCCAATGGGTTGCCCTCGGGTGTCTCACGCACCATAGGCGGCACCAGGACCGAAATCCCGCTGACCTGAGGCTCTCGCAGCACGAATGGGTGACGCCGTTCCATGGCGCCTCAGCAATGTCCCAGCAGCCGACCCCCTGCCGCGAACACGCCGTTCAGCCGCTCGACGTCCACCACCCCTGCTGGTGCCGTGCCGGCAGAGCCGTCCGGGGTGCATCGTCCGGACGGGTGCCCCATCCGGTGCCAGAACCGCCACGGTTCAGCCCCGCAGTGCTGGCGCCCGCCCACCCGGCGGCACGACCATGACCCCATGGCCGACGAGGACGTCCTGTACGAGGGCGTCCGTCTCGGCAGCCGGCGGGCCTTCGACGAGCTGCTCGCCCACGTCGACCCCACCATGCGCCGCCTCGGCCGGCTGTACGTGCCCGGGCCCGCCGTCGCCCCGCTCGTCGCGACCACGTGGACGGTCGCGCTGCCGGGGCTCGACATGTTCACCTGGCACACCACGCTGCGGGCGTGGGTGACCGGCATCTTCGTCACCTACGCCCGGGCCGCCGCGGACCACGGACCGGCGCCGCCACCGCCACCGGCACCGCCGGCCCCGGCACCGGGCCCCGGCGGCGAGGTCCCGTGGGAGACCCTCGGCTGGTCGGCCTGGTGGCCGCCGGCCTGCTGGGACGACCTCGACCGCGCCGTCGCGGCCCTGCCCCTGCCGCAGCGCGAGGTGCTGTGGCTGCACGACGTGGAGCGCTGGGACC
>NZ_JBQGCX010000429.1:0-2829 GCF_052038725.1 Actinosynnema sp. | reverse complement strand
GGGGAGCGCGGCGCGGGCGAACACGCCGATCCGCTGGTCGCCCTGGGACAGCGGGGGGAGTCCCGCGCGTTCGAGGGCCTCCCAGGTGGTTTCCAGGAGGTGGCGGTGGCGGGGGTCGAGCGACCCGGCCTCGTGCGGGGTGAGGCCGAAGGGGGCGGGGTCGAACGCCTCGGGGTCGAACGCCTCGGGGTCCGGCTCGGGCGTGGTCAGCGGGGCGCCGGGGTGGAGGCCGCCGGGGAACCTGCCCGCCACGGCGACCACGGCGACGGGGTCGTCCTCGGCGGTGCGCGGCGGGGGTGCGGTGGCGGCGATCAGGGCCGTCACCACGTCGGCCGGTGTGGGGTGGTCGAAGAGGAGCGTCGCGGGCAGGGGGACGCCGGTGGCGGCCGTGATCCGGTCGCGGAAGCGGATCGCCGCGCCGGAGTCCAGGCCCAGCTCCCAGACGCTCGTGGTGTCGGTGGGGGGCGGTGATCCGGCGGGGAGCAGCGCGGTGAGGTGCGCCCGGACCAGGTCGCGCAGGTCGCGCTCGCCATCCCGGACCGGTGGGGGCGCGGGGGTTTCCGGTGCGTCGACCTGCGGAACCGGGCCGCTCGGGACGTCGGCCCGCAGCTCGTCTGCGCACAACTCGCCGGTCCGCCGCTCGTCGGTCTCCGGTCCGGCGCTCTCCCCGGTGGCGCCCCCGTCGGCGTCCGGTTCCGCGGCGTGCCTGCTCCTGGTGGGTTCCGGCAGGTGGACCGGGTGGTCCGAGGCGAAGACCGGGGTCCAGTCGACGTCCGCGCCCCGCACGTGCGCCTCCGCCAGCGCGGTGAGGAAGTCCTCCTCGCCGTCCCCGCCCCGGCGCAGCGTGGCGAGCGCCGCGACGTCCGGGACGCCCGCGTCGTGCGCGGTCTCCAGCACCGCCGGGCCGAGGACCGGGTGCGGGCCGACCTCCAGGAACACCCGGTGGCCGTCGTCCAGCAGGGCGCGGGTGGCGGCGGCGAAGCGGACCTCGCCGCGCAGGTTGGCGTACCAGTGGGCGGCGTCCAGGGCCCGGCCGTCGACCAGGGCCCCGGTGGACGACGCGTGCAGCGGGATCTCGGTCTCGCGCGGGCGGATCGGGGCCAGGTCGGTCAGCAGGCGCTCGCGCAGGGCGTCGACGTGCGCGGAGTGCGCGCCGAGGCCGACCGCGAGCCTGCGCGCGGGCACCCCGGACCCTCGGCAGTGCGCCAGGAAGTCCAGTGCGGCGGCCCGGTCGCCCGCGACGACGGTGGAGCGCGGGGAGTTCGTGGCGGCCACGTCCAGCGCGCCCGCCCAGCGCGGCAGCAGGGCGCGGACCTCGTCGGCGGGCAGCGCGGCGGCGACCATCTCGCCGCGGCCGACCAGCTCGGTCTGGGCGCGGCTCCACAGCGCGAGCGCGCGCGCCGCCTCCGGCAGGGGCAGGGCACCAGCGACGTGCGCGGCGGCGAACTCGCCCGCGGAGTGGCCGAGCACGGCGGACGGCTCGACGCCGCGCGAGCGCCACAGCGCGGCGAGGGCGACCATGACCGCGAACAGGGCCGGTTGCACCAGGTCCGGGGCCTCCAGCTCGGTCCGCTCGTCCAGGACGCTGGGCAGCGGGCGGCGCAGGAACGGCGCGAACGCCGCGCAGCAGTCCACGAGCGCGGCGCGGAACACCGGTTCGGCGTCGGCGAGCGCGGCCATGCCCGGCCACTGCGGGCCCTGGCCGGGGAAGACGAGCACCGGGCCGGGGCCGGTCGACGGGGCGGCGGTCACCACGCGCGCGGACGGCGTGCCGGAGGCCAGCTCGGTCAGCGCGGCCAGGAAGTCGGCGGGGTCCCGGCACAGCAGCACGGCGCGGTGCGCCTCGGCCGGGCGCGCGGCGAGGGAGCGGCCGACTCCGCCGGGCGTCCAGAACCGGTCACCGACGAGGTGGGCCTGCAGGGCGACGGCGTTGGCGCGCAGGGTGAGCGGGGCGCTCCCGGACACCACCCACGGGACCAGCGCGGGTTCTGCTCGGTCAGCCACGTCGGTGCTCGCTCTCGGTGTCGGGACGCGGTCGGCGGGTCCACCACCGCGCCCACTCGGCGGCCCGTTCGCGACGATCACCCGGCCTCGGGGAAACCGCGTCGGCTTGCGGCGAATCGGGAGTCTCACAGAGGGGCGGGGAAAACGCACTTCGCGTTACCCGAAAGTGTGGGCGGGGTGCGCGGGCGCGTTTTCCGGAAAAGTGCTCCGCTCTGTCCGCTTGATGCGGAAATGCGCGCGGGAAACTCACCCGGCCTTCACGGGAAACCGTTTTCAGCGCCGGGCCGCCGTTCGACCGGGCCGCGCGCCGCGCGCCCACGGGACCACCCGTCCGGTGCGCTCGGCGACCAGGTCCTCGAGGCGGTGCACGGCGTCGTGCGGGGTCGGCTGGGCGAGGACGTCCGCGCGCAGGGCCTGGGCGCGGTCGGTGAACGCGGGTTCGTCGAGCAGGCGCAGGAGGTGCTCGGCGACGGCGTCCTCGGTGGGGCGGGTGTGGTCCAGGACGAGGGCGACGCCCCGGTCGGCGAGCAGGGCCGCGAGGTTCGGCTCGTCCCAGGCGCCGCCGGGGGCCACGAGCTGGGGCAGGCCTGCGGCGGTGGCGGCGGAGGTGGTGGCGGGGTCGCCGCGGTGGACGACGGCGGCGCAGGCGCGGAGGAGCTCCTGCGGGGGCTCGTGGTCGTGCGGGTGGGTGGTGGCGGGTGGTGGGAGCGGGGGTGATCCGGTGGGCAGCAGGGCGATCAGCTCGACGTCCAGCCGCGCGGCTCCCCGGACGAGGACCTCGGCGGTGGCGCGCTCGGCCGGGGTGAGGCCGCCTTCGCGGTCGGG
>NZ_JBQGCX010000428.1:0-5276 GCF_052038725.1 Actinosynnema sp. | reverse complement strand
GCAGGCTGCGGGCCGACTTCGAGATGCACGACCTGACGATGGCGCTGATGGCCAACAGCGGCCTGGTGACCGACAGCCGGGAGGCGGCCGAGGCGGCGTCGCGGCGGCTGGTGGGCTACCTGATCCAGGGGTTCGCGGCGCGTGACCCGCTGCCGCCCGCCACGCCGCTGGGGTTGGAGCACGTGGTGCACTACGGGAAGTGACGCACCCGGTCGCGTTCCCCTTTGCGGGGGAACACGACCGGGTCAGCGGTTAAGCTCTCCTGCTACAGCTCGACGGCGCGGTTCCACTCCGCCTTGCCCGCCTGCCAGCCGTCCTCGTCGGAGCCGATCCGCCAGTAGCCGGAGATCGACAGGTCGGCGCGCGGGATGCCGCGCTCCAGCCGGAGGTGGCCGCGCAGCTCCTTGACCATGCCCGCCTCGCCGTGCACGAACGCGTGCACCCGGCCGGGCGGGAACTCCAGCTCCCGCACCGCTGCCGCGACCCGCTGCCCGGCCGAGCGGTGCAGCCAGCGCACCGGCACGGGCGCGGGCTGCTCGTCCTCGGGGCCGTCGACCTCGACGAGCACCTCGGCCCGCGCGCCCTCCGGCAGCGCGTCGAGGGACGCGGCGATCGCGGGCCAGGCGCTCTCGTCGCCCGCCAGCAGGTGCCAGTCGGCCTCGGGGTCCGGGGTGTACGCGCCGCCGGGGCCCGCGAAGCGCAGCAGGTCGCCCGGCTGCGCCTTGAGCGCCCACGGTCCCGCGACGCCCCGGTCGCCGTGCACGACGAAGTCGATCCACAGCTCGGCGCCGTCCCAGCGGCGGACCGTGTAGGTGCGGCTGTGCGGCCACTGCTCGCGCGGCGTGGACTCGCGGATCGCGGCGATGTCGAACGGCTCCGGGTAGGTGACGCCCTCGCGGGGGAACAGGAGCTTGAGGTAGCTGTCGGAGTGCTCGATCTCGGCGAGGCCGTCGACGTCGGTCAGCACGACGCGGACCAGCGCGGGCGAGAGGCGCTCGGTGCGCAGCACGCGCGCGGTCCTCGTCCTGGCCTGACGGCGGGGTGAAGGGGTGGTCACGCTCTCCAACGTACCCGCGTCGCTGCTCCAGGCGGGTGAAGCAGCCTGACCCGGTCCGGTTGTCCAGGGTGAGCCGCACCCACCCTCAGTGGGCGCTGCTGACCTAACCTCGGGGGCATGGACGGTAATGCGCTCGGCACCTTCCTGCGCGCGCGGCGCGCCCTGGTGCGACCCGAGGACGTCAGGATGCCCGCGAGCGGCACGCGGCGGGTGGCAGGCCTGAGGCGCGAGGAGGTGGCGGAGCTGGCCGGGGTCAGCACCGACTACTACACGCGGCTGGAGCAGGGGCGGGAGAAGCACCCGTCCGAGCAGGTGCTGGACGCGCTCGCCGGGGTGCTGCGGCTGGAGGAGGACGCGGTGGCGCACCTGCGCGGCCTGGCCCGCCCGGCGCCGCGTGCGCGCAGGAGGGCGGTCAAGCGCGAGCAGGTCAGCCCGAGCCTGCTGCGGATGCTGGAGAGCTGGCCGGACACGCCCGCGCTGGTGCTGAACGAGAGGTTCGCGGTGCTGGGGCACAACGCGCTCGGGCGGGCGCTGTTCGCCGGGCACGAGCACAGCGACGACCTGGTGCGGCTGGTGTTCCTGGACCCGGACGCGAGCACGTTCTACCCGGACTGGGAGAAGATCGCGCTGAACACCGTGGCGGGGCTCCGGGCGAGCGCGGACGCGAGCGGGCGGCACGACGCGGAGCTGGTCGACCTGGTGGGCGAGCTGTCGCTCAAGAGCGCGGCGTTCCGGCGGCTGTGGGCGAGGCACGACGTGAGGCGCAAGTCGACCGAGCGCAAGCGCTTCAACCACCCGCTGGTGGGGGCGCTGGAGCTGACGTACGAGGCGCTGACGGTGAACAGCGCGCCGGGGCAGCAGCTGGCGGTGTACCAGGCCGATCCGGGGAGCCGGTCGGCGGAGGCGCTGGGGTTGCTGGGGAGCTTGGCGGCGTCGGAGGGGTAGGGCCCTGCGGCGGGCGGGGACCGCGGTCACCCCGCGCCGTCGTCGGACAGGTCCCCGTCCGCGCCGCTGTCGGGGGTGACGACCGTCGCCCAGCTCGCGCACCCGGTCCACGGGGTCGAGCCCGCGGGTCATGCCGATCTTGACCACGTCCGGGCCGAGGGCGCCGATGTCGGAGATCACGTGCACGTGGCCCGTGCGCACGTTCGCGGCCAGGTCGCGCACGCCCGCGATCGCCTCGTCCACCCCGGCCCGCTGCTCGCGCGCCTGCTCCAGCCCGGTCTCCGCCTTGGCGAGGTGGTCGGCGGCCGGGTCGATCTCCAGCAGCCGCAGCCGGTGGTGCTCGGTGGACACCGGGACGCGCATCGACGTGCCGAGCTGGCCGGTGGTCCCCCTGGTGGCGGTGAGCTTGCCCTTGACCGCCTCGCGGGTGTGCGCCTTGCTCCCGCGCGCCGCGTTGTCGGCCTCGGCGTTGCAGGCGCGCAGCACCAGCTTCGCCATGCCCGCCCGAGGCGCTGCCCCTCCTCGGCCGAGCCGTCGACGGTCCGTTGACGTGGCAGGCGACCGCGTCGCCCTGGGCCACCAGGGCCGCCTGCTCGGCGCGGGAGCGCTCGACGGCGGCGGTCAGGTCGCGCAGCTCCGCGCCTCCGCCTTGGCCTTGCCGCCGAACAGCGCCATCACCACGCCCCCTGGTTTTCCCGGCGAAGGGGAATCGATGATCACCCTGCGCTCGTTGACCACCCACCCGCGTGTTCACCCGTTCGACCGGTCGTCGTCGCCCCCGCCACGCGGCGCGCCCAGGGCACCGCCTCCCCGGTGCTCGGCGCCACCGTGGAATCGTGGGCCCCATGCGACCCCGTTCTCCCCACCGGTGTGGCGTTCGTCGTAGCGGAAGCGCGCGATCGGGCGATGTCCTGATCATGGTCATCTCACGCGCGCGCTCGGCCGGGACGGGGTGGTGGTGATGCGGATCGTGCACGCCGCCGACGTCCACCTCGACAGCCCGCTCCGGGGGCTCTCCCGGTTCGCCGACGACGAGACCGCGCACGGGTTGCGGCGGGCCTCGCGGCGGGCGTTGGAGAACCTCGTGCACCTCGCCGTCAGCGAGGGGGCGCAGGCGCTGGTCCTCGCGGGCGACGTCTACGACGGCGACTGGCCCGACTACGCCACCGGGCGGTTCTTCGCGCAGCAGATGGACGTGCTGCACCAGAACCGCGTCAAGGTGTACGTGGTCGCGGGCAACCACGACGCGCAGAGCGTGGTCACCAAGGCCGTCCGGCTGCCCGACAACGTCACGGTCATGGCCACCGACAAGGCGCAGACCGCCATCGACGACGACCTCGGCCTCGCCGTGCACGGGCAGGGGTTCGCGCAGCGGGCAGTCACCGAGAACCTCGTCCTGGCGTACCCCGAACGGGTGCGCGGGTTGGTGAACGTGGGGCTGCTGCACACCGCCGTCGACGGGGCCGAGGGGCACGCCACCTACGCGCCGTGCACGCCGCACGACCTCGCCCAGTGCGACTACGACTACTTCGCGCTCGGGCACGTGCACCAGCGCCGCGTGGTCAACGACGGGCAGCGGGTGGCCGCGTTCCCCGGCAACCTCCAGGGCAGGCACGCGGGCGAGACCGGCGCGAAGGGCGCGCTGGTCGTGGACGTCGAGCACGACCAGCGGGCGCGGACCCGGTTCGTGCCGCTGGACGTGGCCCGCTGGGAGCACCTGAGCGTGGACGCCAGCGGGCTGCGCACGTTCGACGAGGTGCTCGACGCGGTCGACTCGGCGCTGGACGACGCCCGCGCCTCGGCGGACGGCCGCAGGCTCGTCGCGCGCGTCACGGTCACCGGCAGCACCCGCGCGGCGGGCGCGCTGGGGCGGCGGGAGCACTTCCACGAGCAGGTGCTGGCCCTGGCGCAGCGCAAGCACATCACGCTGGAGAAGGCCCGGTCGCGCGCGCTCGCGCCGCAGGAGGTCAACCCGGCGGACCGGGAGCTGCTGGAGGCGATCCTGGGCAACCGGGCCGACTTCGCCGAGCTGGCCGAGGTGGTGCGCCCGCTGCAGCGCGACTTCGGCCGCCACCTGCGCGGCACCGAGCTGGACCTGGACGACGACGCGGTGCTGGAGCGGGTGGTCGGCGCGGCCGTGGACGGGCTGGTCGCGCGGCTGTCGGCGGAGGAGGGCTGATGCGGATCACCCGGCTGGTGCTGGAGCGGTACGGGGCGTTCGCCGACCGGGCGGTCGACCTCGGGCCGGGGTTGACGCTGGTGCTGGGGCCCAACGAGACGGGCAAGTCGACGGCGCTGGACGCGCTGGCCGACCTGCTGTGGTCGATCCCGCAGCAGTCCGGGCGGGCGTTCCGCTACCCCCGCAAGGAGCTGCGGGTGGGCGCGCGGGTGCTGCTGGACGGGGTCGAGCACGAGGTGGCGCGGACGGCGTCCGGGCTGGTCGGGTTCGAGGGCGGCGGCGGTGGCGGCGGGGGTGGCGAGCCGTGGCGCGGGGACGGGGACGACCGGGCGCGGTGGCTGACCTCGTTCGGGTTGTCGCACGAGATGCTGCGGCTCGGCGGGCAGGACCTGTTCGAGGCCAAGGGCGACCTGGCGGCGCTGGTGTTCCGGGCGCGCAGCGGGCGGTCGGTGCACCTGCTGCTGGACGAGCTGACCGCTCGGGCGGACGCGCTGTACAAGCAGCACCGGGGCAGCCGGAGCGTGGTGACCCGGCAGGCGCTGGAGCGGTACCTGGAGGTCGAGGGCGAGATCGCGGGGGCGATGGCCGACGCGACGCAGGTGCGCAGGGCCGAGGAGGACGTCGCGGCGCTCGCGCGGCGGGCCGAGACGGCGGCGGCGGCGCTGCGGGAGGCCGAGGCCGGGCACCTGGGGGCGGCGGCGCGGGTGCGGGTCGCGGAGACGGCGCGGCGGTTGGCGGCGACCCGGCGGCGGGTCGCGGAGCTGCACCGGGCGGGGCCGTTCCTGGGGGTCGAGGGGCTCGCGGCGTGGCGGGGGGCCACGGAGCGGTTGGAGAAGCTGGCCGGGGTCGCGGAGGACCTGGCACGGGAGGTCGCGGAGACCGAGGGCGAGCGGGACGCGGTCCGGGTGGACGAGGCGCTGCTCGCGGACGCGGAACCGGTGGGGCGGCTGTACCGGGACCACGCGGCGCGGCAGGACGACGCGCAGCGCGCGGAGGGCGAGGAGGCGGAGGCCGAGGCGGCGGACGCTCGGGCGCGGGTGGCGCTGGCCGGGTTGGTCGAGCCGGTGGGGAGCGGGGCGGCTTCGGGTGGGGCGG
>NZ_JBQGCX010000427.1:0-8772 GCF_052038725.1 Actinosynnema sp. | reverse complement strand
CCCGACCGCGAAGGGGGCGTGAGCGCCGTGGACGAGTCGCTGCGCGCCGCCGTCCAGCGCCGCCTGGCCCTGCTGGACGAGGCCGCCGAGAGCGGCGAGGCCGACTCGCTCGTGCCGCTCGCCCGCGCCGAGATCCACCGCCTCGCCGACGGCTGGAGGCTGCTGCTCACCGTTCACCAGCCCGATCCGGACGGCCGCTGCCGCGCGTGCCCCGGCGTGCTGCGGCACAAGAAGTGGCCGTGCCAGGTCTGGACGATGGCCCACCAGCACCTGATCGGGGACGGCGTCCCGCACCGCGAGCGGCGCAGGCCCCTGCGCAACCCGTTCACCCGCCAGACCGCGTTCACCGAACCGGGGAGCGCGCCCGAGCCCGACCCGGAGGGGCCCGAGGAGGTCACCCAGGAGATCCCCGTCGTGGTGTCGAAACCGCGACACGCCCTCCCCGACTGACCCGTCTAGGGCAGGATGGGCCCCCGAGCAGCACATTCGGGAGGGACGGCGTGCACGACGGCAGTGGC
Source organism: Actinosynnema sp. (assembly GCF_052038725.1). NCBI lineage: Bacteria > Bacillati > Actinomycetota > Actinomycetes > Pseudonocardiales > Pseudonocardiaceae > Actinosynnema > Actinosynnema sp. Next base: position 8,254 of record NZ_JBQGCX010000427.1, on the reverse strand, counting down.
CGCATCGTGGTGCAGGGCTTGACCAAGCAGTTCGGTCCGGTCGCGGCGGTGCAGAACTTGAGCTTCACGGTGGAACCGGGTTCGGTGACCGGCTTCCTCGGCCCCAACGGGGCCGGAAAGACTACGACCTTGCGCATGTTGCTCGGCCTGGTGACGCCCACGGCGGGCACCGCGCTGATCAACGGCAGGCCCTTCACCGAGCTGGGGAACCCCGGCCGCGTGGTGGGCGCGGTGCTGGAGGCGCAGGGCGTCCACCCGTCGCGGACGGCCCGCAACCACCTGCGGGTGTACGCGGCGGCGATGGGCGTGCCCGACCAGCGGGCGGACCAGGTGCTCCAGCTCGTCGGGCTGGGGGCGGCGGCCGACCGCAAGGCCGGTGGCTTCTCGCTCGGCATGAAGCAGCGGCTGGCACTGGCCACCGCGCTGCTCGGCGACCCGCAGATCCTGGTGCTGGACGAGCCCGCGAACGGCCTCGACCCCGAGGGCATCGCCTGGCTGCGCCAGTTCCTCCAGTCGTACGCGCGCAGCGGTCGCACGGTGCTGATCTCCAGCCACCTGTTGGCCGAGGTCGAGCAGACGGTCGACCAGGTGGTGATCGTCAGCCGGGGCCAGACCATGTACTACGGGTCGCTGGACCAGCTGCGCGGCTCCCAGCAGAACCGGGTGCTGGTGCAGCCGTCCGACCCGGCGCAACTGGTCGCGGCGCTGCAGGCGGACGGGCTGTCGGCGATCGAGCAGACCCCGGACGGCCGGATCGCGGTCAGCGGGGCCGAGCCGAAGCACATCGCGGACGTCGCGCTGAAGGCGGGCGTGTCGGTGTACGGCATCCAGGAGGAGCGGGTCGACCTGGAGCGGCTGTTCTTCCAGCTGACGAGCGGCCAGTACACGGGCGCGCCGATGCCGGGCTACCAGCCGCCGCCTCCGGGCTTCGCCCAGGCCTACCAGCAGCAGGCGCCGCAGCAGACCGGCTACCACACCCCGCCCCCCGGCTACCCGGCCCAGCCGGGCTACCCGCAGCAGCCGGGTCACCAGGGGCAGCCGGGCTACGACCCGCAGCAGGCGTACCAGCAGCAGGCCCCGCAGGGTTACCCGCAGCAGCCGCCGCAGGGCTACCAGCAGCAGGGCTTCGACCCGCAGCAGCAGGCCTACCAGCAGCCGCAGCCGGGTTACCAGCCGCAGCCGGGGTACGACCCGCAACAGGCCTACCAGCAGCAGGCCTACCAGCAGCCGACGTCGGGCCAGTTCCCGGCCGCGCCGGACCACCAGGCGCCGCCGACCCCCGACTCGCCGTACGCGCCGCCGCCCGGCGGCAACCAGCAGGGTCAGCAGGGGCAGAGCGGTCTCGGGGGCGGTGCGTGATGGGCGGCTTGATCAGCGCGGAGTTCCGCAAGACCACCACCACGGGCCTGTGGTGGGGTCTGATGATCCCGACGGTGCTGCTGGCGCTGGGCTGGGCGCTGGGCACCGGCGCGCTGCTCCAGAGCATCGGCGAGGCGCTCACGTCCGAGGACGGCGACGTGCTGCTCGGCGGGCTGCTGGGCGTGTCCGCCGACCAGTGGAAGCTGTCGGTGTTCGGCATCACCCGCAGCATCAACATCGCCACGATCTTCCCGATGATCTTCGGCGGGCTGGCGGTGGCGAGCGAGTTCAACCGCAAGACGATCACCACGACGTTCCTCACCGCGCCGAACCGGGTGTCGGCGATGACCGCGAAGATGGTCGTCTACCTGGCCTGGGGCGCGATCTACGGCCTGGTCATCGTGACCACGGTCAGCATCGGCATCGCGCTGACCGCCGACTCCGGCCAGCTGCCCGAGGCGGGCGGCTGGTTCGCGCTGTGCGCGGTCGGCGTGCTGTCCACGATGCTGATGACCATGTTCGGCGTCGGCGTCGGCGCGCTGATGAACAGCACCGTCGGCACGACCGTGGTGCTGGTGCTGTACATGCTGGTGATCGAGAACGGCCTGCAGCTGGTGCTCCAGTTCCAGGACCTGTCGTCGGTGATCGCGTTCCTGCCGAACGGCGCGGCCAACGGCATCACCGGCGGTGTGGCGGCCGACGTGTTCATGGGCAACGTCGGCGTGGTCCCGGACGGCCTCAAGGAGGTCCTGATGGGCGCAGCGGGCGCGGCGGGCGCGCTGGACTGGTGGCTGAGCACGCTGGTGTTCCTCGGCTGGACCGCGGTGTTCTTCGCGGGCGGCTGGGCCGTGACGCAGAAGCGCGACATCACCTGATCAGGTAGATGTTCGCGGCGTTGCCGCAGCTCAGGGCCGTCTCCCTCCGGGAGGCGGCCCTGAGTCGTCCCGGAGGCCGGAAGCGGCCCGCTGATCTGTCGGGGGACCGACCTAGTGTGGAGATCGTGACGAACTCCCCCGGTTGGATCCGCAGACTCGCCTCGGCGTGCTGGCAGCACCGCTCCCTCGTGGTGTGGTCGGTGCTCGCCGCCGTCGTCGGCGTGGGCCTGCAGGCGGCCGGGCCGCTGCTGCTGAAGGTCGCGGTGGACGACGCGGTGGCCGGGCGGACCGACCGGCTCGCGCTGCTGGCCTCGGTGCTGGTGGGGGTGGAGCTGCTGACGTTCGGCACCGCGTTCGTCCGGCGGTACCTGGGCGGGCGGCTGGCCGTGGACGTGCAGCACGACCTGCGGCAGGCGGTGTTCTCGTCGGTGCAGCGGCTGGACGGGCAGAAGCAGGACGTGCTGCGGACCGGGCAGGTGGTGTCGCGGTCGATCACCGACCTGCAACTGGTGCAGAGCCTGCTGTCGATGACGCCGCTGGCGTTCGGCACGGTCGCGTTCGCGCTGGCCTCGCTGGTCGCGATGTGCTGGCTCTCGCCGCCGCTGACGCTGATCGCGCTGGTGATCGTGCCCGCCGTGGGGGTGGTGGCCGCGCGGACCAGGATGACGCTGTTCCCGGCGACCTGGTCGGCGCAGCAGCGGGCGGCGGACGTGGCGCAGCAGGTCGAGGAGACCGTGACCGGGGTGCGCGTGGTCAAGGGCTTCGGGCAGGAGGCGCGGGAGGTCGCGGCGCTGGAGCGGCGGGCGCGGGTGCTGTTCGCGGAGCGGATGCGGGCGGCGCGGCTGACGGCGCGGCCGTCGGCGACGCTGAACGCGCTGCCGTACGCGGGGCAGGTGGCGGTGCTCGCGGCGGGCGGGTGGCTGGCGCTGCGCGGCGAGGTGTCGCTGGGGACGTTCCTGGCGTTCGCGAGCTACGTCGCGGCGCTGATCGGGCCGACGCGGCTGCTGGCGAGCCTGATGGTGACGGCGCAGCTGGCGCGGGCTGGTGTGGAGCGGGTGTACGAGCTGGTCGACTCGCAGCCCGCCGTGGTGGACGCGCCGGACGCGGTGGACGTGCCCGACGGGCCGGTCGGGGTGCGGCTGGACGGGGTGGTGTTCGGGTACGCGCGCAGCGAGCCGGTGCTGTCCGGGGTGTCGCTGGAGGTCGCGCCGGGCGAGACGCTGGCGCTGGTCGGCACGGCCGGGTCGGGCAAGTCGACGGTGTCGCTGCTGCTGCCCCGGTTCTACGACGTGCACGAGGGCTCGGTGTCGGTCGGCGGGGTCGACGTGCGCGGGCTGCGGCTGGGGTCGCTGCGGCGGACCGTGGGGGTGGTGTTCGAGGAGGCGTTCCTGTTCTCGGACACGGTGCGGGCGAACATCGCGTACGGGCGGCCGGACGCCACCGACGCGGAGGTCGAGGCGGCGGCGCGGGCGGCGGAGGCGCACGGGTTCATCTCGGCGCTGCCCGGCGGGTACGGGGCGGTGGTCGGGGAGCGCGGGCTGACGCTGTCGGGCGGGCAGCGGCAGCGGGTGGCGCTGGCGCGGGCGCTGCTGTCGGACCCGAGGGTGCTGGTGCTGGACGACGCGACGTCGGCGGTGGACACGGCGACCGAGGCGGCGATCCACCGGACGCTGGCGTCGGTGACGGCGACGCGGACGACGCTGCTGGTGGCGCACCGGAGGTCGTCGCTGGCGCTGGCGGACCGGATCGCGGTGCTGGACGCGGGGCGCGTGGTGGACGTGGGGGCGCACGCGGAGCTGTGGGGGCGCTGCGAGCTGTACCGGGAGCTGCTGGCCGGGCCGGGTGAGGCGATCGAGCGGGTTGCCGGGGCTGGGGCGGCCGGGGGCGGGGTTGCCGAGGTCGGGATGGCCGGGGCAGGAGTGGCCGAGGCCGGGGTGACCGAGGCCGGGGTTGCCGGAGCCGGGGTTGCCGGGGCTGGGGTCGCCGAGGCCGGAATGACCGGAGCCGGGGTGGCGGAGTCCGGGCTGGCGGCGGGCCCGGAGGGCGGGAACGGCGCGGGTGCGGTCGACCGGGCCTCGGGCGCGGCGGCGCGGAACGGCGGTGTGAGCGAGCCCTGGCCGGGCGCGGACCCGGCCGGGCGGCGCGCGGACCCGCGTCGCGAGAACGTCGCGAGCCAGTCGGACGAGGGCTCGACCGAGCAGACCGGCGAGCGGTCCGGCGCGGACGCCGCGACCTCCGGCACCAGGTCCACCCCGCCGTCCGGCGCCGAGTCCACCTCGTCGTCCGGCGTCGAGTCCACCTCGTCATCCGGCGCCGAGTCCGCCCCGCCGTTCGGCGCCGAGTCCACCTCGTCATCAGGCGCCGAGTCCGCCCCGACCTCCGGCGCGGGGTCCACCTCGTCGTCCGGCGCGGGATCCGCCCCGTCGTCCGCCCCTGCGGGCGTGACGCCCGCGCTGTGGCCCGAGGTCGTCGACGACGAGCTGGTGCTGCGCGCGGAGAACCGGTCCGTCGCCGCGCCGTCCGGCGGCAGGCGCGGGCCGGGGACCTCGGCGCTGGCCGGTGGCGCGCCGCCGACCCCGGAGCTGGTGGAGCGGGTGCGGTCGCTGCCGCCCGCCACCGAGGAGCCCCGGCTGCCCGGCGAGGACCCGAGCGCGCCCGATCCGGGGTTCCGGCTGCTCAGGCTGCTGCGCCCGGTGCGCTGGTCGATGGTCGCCGTGGGCGCGCTGCTGCTGGTGGACACCTCGCTCGCGATCGCGCTGCCGAACCTGGTGCGGATCGGCGTCGACCGGGGCATCGGCGGCGGCGAGCAGGGTGCGCTGTGGGTGGTGTCGCTGGTCGGGCTGCTGCTGGTCGCGGTCGGCTGGTGCTCCACCCGGATCGGCACGGTGCTGACCGCGCGGGTCGGCGAGCGGCTGCTGTACCTGCTCCGGGTGCGCAGCTACGCGCACCTGCAGCGGCTCGGGCTGGACTACTACGAGCGCGAGATGGCCGGGCGGATCATGACCCGGATGACCACGGACGTGGACGCGCTGTCGAGCTTCCTGCAGACCGGGCTGACCACGTTCGTGATCAGCGTGCTGACCGTGGCGGGCATCGCGGTGGCGCTGGTGGTGACCGATCCGGGGCTGGCACTGGTGGCGCTGTCCGTGCTGCCGGTGCTGGCGGTGGCGACGGTGCTGTTCCAGCGGGTGTCGTCGCGGGCGTACGCGGAGGCGCGGGAGCGGGTCAGCGCGGTGAACGCGGACCTGCAGGAGAACGTGTCGGGGCTGCGGGTCGCGCAGGCGTACACGCGGGAGGAGCGGTCGGCGGAGGCGTTCGCCGCGCGCAGCGACGCGTACCGGCGGGCCAGGATCAGGGCGCAGCGGTACATCGCGACGTACTTCCCGTTCCTGGCGCTGCTGTCCGGGGTGGCGCAGGCGGCGGTGCTGGTGGTGGGCGCGTACCGGGTGGCGGACGGGAGCCTGTCGCCGGGCGTGCTGCTGGCGTTCGTGCTGTACCTGGGGCTGTTCTTCTCGCCGCTGTTCCAGCTGTCCGGGGTGTTCGACGGCTACCAGCAGGCGCGGGTGGGTCTGACCCGGATCGGCGACCTGCTGCGCACCCCGACGACCGTGCCGCCCGCCGCCGCCCCGGCTCCGGTGGAGCGGTTGCGCGGCGAGGTGGAGCTGCGGGACGTGGTGTTCCGGTACGCGGGGGCGGAGGAGCCCGCGCTGGACGGGGTGTCGCTGCGGGTGCGGGCGGGCGAGACGGTGGCGCTGGTCGGGGAGACCGGGGCGGGCAAGTCGACGCTGGTGAAGCTGGTGGCGCGGTTCTACGACGTGACCGGCGGCCGGGTGCTGGTGGACGGCAGGGACGTGCGCGAGTACGACCTGGGCGAGTTCCGGCGGCGGCGGGGCGTGGTGCCGCAGGAGGCGCACCTGTTCGGTGGAGACGTGGCGGAGAACGGCGCGTACGGCAGGCCGGGCGCGACGCCCGCCGAGGTCGAGGAGGCGGTGCGGGCGGTGGGCGCGCTGCCGGTGGTCGCGGCCCTGCCGAACGGGTTCAGGCAGCAGGTGGGCGAGCGCGGGCAGGGGCTGTCGGCCGGGCAGCGGCAGCTGGTGGCGCTGGCGCGGGCGGAGCTGGTGCGCCCGGACGTGCTGCTGCTGGACGAGGCGACGGCCGCGCTGGACCCGGCGACCGAGTCGGCGGTGCTGGCGGCGAGCGACCACCTGTCGGGCAGCCGGACCACGTTCGTGGTCGCACACCGCCTGGCGACGGCCGCGCGGGCGGACCGCATCGTGGTCCTGTCGGGCGGCCGGGTGGCCGAGGAGGGGACGCACGAGGAGCTGCTGGCGCTGGGCGGGCAGTACGCGCGCCTGTGGGCGCACGGGGCGCCGGAGCACGGGGGAGCCGAAGGCGGGGAAGGCTCGGAGGCGGGCGGCGCGGAGGCGGCAGGCGCAGGGGCGGCGGACGGGAGTGCCGCAGACGGGGGCGCGATCGCGGAGGGCGCGGCCCCGACGGGCACGAACGGCGTGGCCACGACCGCCAAGGCGGGTGACGCCTCTCGGGGCTGACCGACAACCGAATAACGGGGGCGAGACGCGGGGCGCCGAACGCCGGACGCCGGACGCCGGACGCCGGACGCCGGACGCCGGGCGACGCCGGACGCCGGGCTCGGGGCTCGGGGCTCGGGGCTAATGCAACCCTGGTTTGGCACAGACGCGCAGGCACAGCGGTATCAGCGGTAAGCACGGGCACGACACGGACGCAAACGCTTGCTCGGCATGAGCGGCCGAGGGACATCCCACCCCTGCCAGCCACCCGCCCCGTCAGCCATCTGCCCGCCAGCCATCTGCCCGCCAGCCATCTGCCCCGCCACCCACGTCCTGCGCCCTACTTCCTGCGCCCTGAGCCCAGCGCCCAGCCACCCCGCCACCCCGCCCCGCCGTCGCGAAACGCTGTTCCCGCACCCGCTCCCACCCGCCGTCCACGAACGCTCCCTCCCGCCCACTCGTGACGCCACGTCACCCACCCCCGCGACGGCGCGTGCCGGGTCGCTCTCGGCGTGCGCACGGCCGGCTTCCCCGAACGCGCGTTTTGTAGACAGTCAACAAACCCCCTCCCCCCGATTCCACCTCACGCCGCGCTCACGCCCGCCTCGCACCCCCGCACATCCGGGCGTGTCGCTGTGACGTGCGCTTCGGCCGGGCGCAGCGCTGTGACGTGCGCTTCGAGCAGCCCCCACCCCTCCCCCGCAGCAGCCGAGCGCCACCGACCGCACGATCACCGGGACCTCCCGACCCCCTGCCCCCGCAGCCCCCGGACGCCCGCCCCCTCCCCCGCGCGGCGCCGCCGCGCCGTGCCGGGAGCGGCCGATCAGCGGGGCACTTCGCCAAGTGTCCCAACACGTTCCGTCACCAGGACCAAGTCCCATCCCCCTGAAAGCAGCAACCCGACCACCCACCCGAACCCATCGGCTCCCGAACGCTTCACCCCGCCCCAAAACGGGCACCCACACGGATCAACTAGTCCACCCGGCCGGTTGAGGTTGGTCGGTTTCCCGCCCCACGCGACGCGCCGCCTGCGCTCTACTGGGAGTCGGGCGACCGCCCCCGACCTGCCCCGACCCGACCCCGACCGCACGCTGCGCTCAGCGCAACGTCGCAGCTCAGAGCACCACGGGGATCCCGAGCCCCGGAAAAAGCACGACGTGTCACGTCAAGGGTTGCTCAAGTGCCGCAACGCGGAGACGATCCTGATCGATCCTGTGACCGAGCACTCCTTGCACGTCCCCTCCTGTGTGGGAACTGCACCAGACGGGGGACTAGCCTGACCCATGAGTGAGTCAACACCAAGAGCGAGATGGATAGAGGCGAGCGCCAGCCGTGTCCAGCAGTCCTGCTTCACAGTTCGGCCCCAACGAGTGGTTGGTCGAGGAGATGTACGAGCAGTTCCTCGCCGATCCGTCGTCGGTAGACCCCGCGTGGCACGACTTCTTCGCCGACTACAAGTCGACGCAGCGCAACGGGTCCACCACGACCGCC
>NZ_JBQGCX010000426.1:0-2122 GCF_052038725.1 Actinosynnema sp. | reverse complement strand
CGACGCGGGGAAATGCGGGACAAAACCGGCACCCGCCCTTGCCCGCGTCCCCGAAGTCCTCCCATACTGCGAACACCCAAGATCAGCGCCAGTCGAATCCACTTCGCACCGCGTCGACGCGCCGCCCGTCGACCCCCGCCGCCGCTGCCAGACCGGCGCGCGCTGATCACCCCGCAGCTCCCGTGGGCGCGTCCGCGCGCTCGGAGGGGAAGATCGCGCATGGCACCGAAACCCCCGCTCCGGCGCCGCAGGACCCCGCGCCGCCGCGCGCCCGCCGTCGTCCTCGGCGTCGTCGCGGCCCTGTCGGCGGGCGCGCTGACCGGCCCGGCGGCCTCGGCGGCAGCCCCCGTCACGATCTACGTGGCGGGCGACTCCACCGCCTCCACCTACACCGCCTCCCAGTCGCCGAGGGCGGGCTGGGGGCAGGCGCTTCCGGTGTTCCTGAACTCCGGCGCGGTCGCGGCGAACATCGCGAAGTCCGGGGCCAGCTCCAAGAGCTTCATCGACCTCGGCAGGCTCGACCACGTCCTCGCCCGGATCAAGCCCGGCGACTACCTGCTGATCTCCTTCGGGCACAACGACTCCAAGGTCGAGGACCCCACCCGCTACACCGAGCCGTCCACGACGTACAAGTCGCACCTGTCGCAGTACGTCGACAAGAGCCGCGCCAAGGGGGCGAAACCGGTCCTGATCACCCCGGTCGAGCGCCGCCGCTTCACCGGCTCCGGGGCCGCGGCTCCCTCGCACGGCGCGTACCCGGCGGCGATGCGGGAACTGGCCGCGGCAAAGGGAGTTCCGCTCATCGACCTCACCACGTCCAGCACGGCGCTGTGGAACCGCGCGGGCGTGGAGGGCACCAAGGAGCACTTCCTGCACCTGGCCGCCGGGCAGTCCCCGAACTACCCCGGCGGGATCGAGGACAACACGCACTTCCAGGGCGCGGGCGCGATCGAGGTCGCCCGGCTCGTCGCGACCGCGCTGAGCGGTCAGGGGATCGTGCCGTCCGGGAAGTTCCGGCAGCTCACCGCGACCGTCCCGCCGAGCGCGATCACCTGGCCCACCACGCCGCCCCACTGAGCCCGGAACCGCCGCCGTCGACCGCACCGCGACTCAACGAGGAGTTGACGCATGTCACCGCACGGCACCCGCCTGACCAGGGGCGCGGCGGCGCTCTCGGCCCCGCTGCTCGCCCTCGCCATGGCCACCCCGGCCCAGGCCGCCACCACGGTCACCGTCGCCGCCGACGGCTCCGGCGACTACACCACCGTCCAAGCCTCCATCGCCGCCGTGTCCCCCGGCTCGACGATCAAGATCAAGCCCGGCACGTACAGGGGCCAGGTCTCCATCCCCGCGAGCAAACCGGGGCTCATCCTGCAGGGCACGTCCGGCAACTCCGCCGACGTCGTGATCACCGGGAGCACCCCGGCGTCCACGGCGGGCACCGAGGGCAGCGCCACCGTCCTCAACAAGGCCAAGGACACCTCGGTCACCGGCCTGACCATGGCCAACACCTACGCCGCGCACGACAGCCAGGCGCTGGCCCTGTACGCGGGCGGCGACCGGCAGGTGTACCGCAACGTGCGGATGCTCGGCTACCAGGACACGTTCCTGTCCTGGGGCGGCACGGGCGGATCCCAGGTGCGCCAGTACGTCTACAAGAGCTACATCGAGGGCGCCGTGGACTTCATCTACGGCAACGGCGCGCTGGTGGTCGACTCGACCACCATCCAGTCCCTGGACCGGGGCAGCAGCAACAACGGCTACATCACCGCCGCCGCCACCCACTCGTCCAACCCGTACGGCATCCTGATCACCCGGTCCACGCTGAAGGGCCCGTCGGCGGCCAAGACCGTGGCCCTCGGCCGCTGCTGGCACGCGGGTGGCGCGGCCGACGCCATCGGCCAGGTGCTGGTGCGCGACTCCACGCTCGGCGGCCACATCCGGCAGACCGGCGCGTGGCAGGACATGGGCGGCTTCTCGTGGAAGACCTGCCGCTTCACCGAGCACAACAACTCGGGCGCCGGGGCGACGACCGGGACGGGCGACCGCCCGCAGATGAGCGCCTCCACCGCCGCGAACCACACCGCGCAGAAGTACCTCGCGGGCAGCGACGGCTGGAACC
>NZ_JBQGCX010000425.1:0-5324 GCF_052038725.1 Actinosynnema sp. | reverse complement strand
GAGCGGCGGCGGGTGCTGCGCCGGCGGGGGCCGGGTGGGGTGGGCTCCGCGTCGACCGGCCCGGGGGCGGTCTGGGTGGCGGGGGGCGCGCCGGCGTCGGCGCTGGCGGCGGGCTGCCCGGTGGTGGTGAAGTCCCACTCGGCGCACCCGAGCACGGCGCGCGAGACGGCGCGCGTGGTGGCGTCGGCGCTGCCCGCCGGGGTGTTCGGGATCGTGTACGGCACGCAGGCCGGGGTGGCGCTGGTGCGGCACCCGGCGGTGCGGGCGGTGGGCTTCACCGGCTCCACGGGCGGCGGGCGGGCGCTGTTCGACCTGGCCTCGTCGCGCCCGGACCCGATCCCGTTCTACGGGGAGCTGGGGAGCGTGAACCCGGCGGTGGTGCTGCCCGCGGCGGCGTCGGCGCGCGGGGCGGAGATCGCGGCGGGGTTCGCCGGGTCGCTGGTGATGGGCGTCGGCCAGTTCTGCACGAATCCGGGCCTGCTGTTCGCCCCCACCGGCCTGGTGCCCGCGCTGGCGGACGCGGTGTCGGCGTCGGCGGGCGGGGCGATGCTGAACGAGCGGATGCGCGACTCGTACCGGTCGGGCACCGAGGACCTGGCGGCGTCCGGGCTGGCGTCGCTGGTGGCCGAGGGCACGGCCCCGGAGGCGGGCTGGACGGCGGCGCCGAAGCTGTTCACCGTGCCGGTGGAGGTCTTCGAGGAGAACCGGGAGCGGCTGACCGAGGAGCACTTCGGCCCGGCGGGCGTCGTGGTGACCTACGACGATCCCGCGCGGGTGCTGGCGCTGCTGCCGTCGCTGCCGGGGACGCTGACGGGGACGGTGCACGCGGACCCGGAGGAGCACGGCCTGGCGGCGCAGGCGGCGGAGGCGCTGAGGGGCGTGGCGGGCCGGATCATCTTCAACGCCTGGCCGACCGGCGTGGCGGTGGCGTGGGGGATGCACCACGGCGGCCCGTGGCCCGCGACGACGAACCCGCTGCACACGTCGGTGGGGGCGACGTCGATCCGCAGGTGGCTGGCGCCGGTGACGTACCAGTCCTGGCCGGACGAGCTGCTGCCCCCGGAGCTGCAGTCGGGGAACCCGCTGGGGATCCCGAGGCGGGTGGACGGGGTGCTGGGGACGCGCTGAGGGCGGTTCCGGCGGACGGTCCCGACGGGCGGGGCGGCGGTCTTCGGACCGCCGCCCCGTTCCGCGCGAGGCGGTCCGGGGAAGCGCGGGGACGTGCCCGCCCCGTGGCGCGCACGTCCCAGTCCGCCCGCCACTTCCCATCACTCAATCCGAGTATTCCTCGCAATTCCCGAACTCCCTCGAACGCGCCAAAGCCGGGAGGCGGTCACAGGACTCGCCTCCCGGCTTTGCACGCACAACCGGACGACTCCGGCGAGGTCGCGAACCGGGATTACCCGGTTGGACCGAAGAAACTTCGGTCGGGGAACTTATTCACGGCGGGGTTCCGCGACATAGCGGAACATTATTCACACCGCGTTGGCCGGTTCGGGGGACGTTCACCCCCCGCCAGTAGGCCGAACGAGTGCACCGGGAAAACGACGACGCTGCCGTGGGTGGGTGCAATCGTTCTCAACCCGCGCCGACCGGGTGATTCACCCGGAGGGGTGTTCACCGCCATCCCCCGCGCGGGTGAGGGAAGGGGTCGGGATGGCCGTCGGCCGGGGCGGCGCCTCGTTGCGCCCGCCTTGTCCGTCGACGTGGATCAGGCCTGCACCAGCGTGGTGAGGAACGCCCGGAAGGGGCGGTCCGCGAAGGTCAGGCGCCCGTGGCCGGGGTTCTTGCTGTCGCGCACGTGTGTGGCTGTTCGACCCACTGCGAGCTCGACGCAGTTGTTGCCAGCGCCGGAATGGGTGCTCTTGCGCCACGTCTTGGTGTTGTTCATGTTTCCTTCAGTGCCGAAGCCATTTTTCGGATCAGCGAGACCGAGTCCTTGGGCGACAGTGCCAGCCCGCCAGCGATCTCGTCGAAGTGCAGGAGGTAATTCTGCACATCGGCGGGATTGTCCACCCACTTACCCCCGCCCGCGTACTCCAAGTACACGGCCGAGGGATCGCCGTCCTCGAATAGGAGGGCGGTTGCCCCGCCTCCTGACATGGTTCCGTAAGCACCGACGCTGAAAGGAATCACCCGAATGGTGGTGTTGGAATTCTGAGTGGCCTCCACGAGGTGCAGCAACTGCTCGCGCATGACCTCCGCCCCGCCGACGAGGCGGTGCAGCGCCGACTCGTCGATCACGGCGTCGAGCCGGACGGTGCGCAGCCTGCGCTGCCGACCGGCGAGCGCCGCCTTCGCCTGGTCGACGCTGACGCCCCCGTCGACGAACCGCTTGCCCGCCCGCCGGACCGCCGCCGCGTAGGCCGGGGTCTGCAGGAGGCCGGGGATCACGTTCATCTCCACGGTGCGGACCTCGGTCGCGTCCGCCTCCTGCCGCGCGTAGGTGCGCGCCTCGGGTGTGAACGCGGCGGCGTAGACCAACCGGGTCCCGTCCTGCTTCGCGTCCTCCCACAGCGCTTCGGCTTCACGCCGCTCCGCGTCGCTGGCCCCGTACAGGCCGAGCAGCGCCCCCAGCTCGGTCCAGCTGGGGCTGATGTACCCGTTCTCCATCCGCGACAGCGTCGACTGCGTCTTGCGGGTGAGCGCGTGGTAGTCGACCTCGGTCTTGCCCGCGCGCTTGCGCAGCGCGTTCAGGAACTGACCCAGCTTGCGCTTGCGGCGGGTCTGGACGGCTGCCATCGGACGCTCCTCCACCTCGGCACGATTCGCGAACACCCTAGTGAGGGGCGGCCGTTCACTCGATCGCCCACTTCCGGGTGCACGTACCCACCCAATAGCAGGAAAAAGCCGATGAGGCGGACGCGGCCCGCCGCGCTCACCCGGTCAGAGCGCCAGGCTGAGCCAGGTGGAGTCCTCCTCGGTGAAACCGCTGCGGCGGTAGAACCTTCGGGCCGCGTGGTTCGGGCGCTCGGTCTCCAGGAACACCCGCGACGCCCCGGCCGCGCGCGCCACGTCGGCCAGCTCCGCGAGCACCGCCGACCCGGTGCCCCTCCCCCGGTCGCGCACGTAGAACTCGTCGAGCAGCGCGTCGCGCCCGCCGGACTCCAGGGAGTACCCCCAGGTCAGCACCGCGTACCCGGTGTCGAACAGCCACACCCCGCCGTGCTCGTCCCCGCCCAGCAGCGGCCCCAGCGCGCGCACCAGCGCGTCGTGGTCGTAGTCGTGCCCGTCCACGAGGTAGAACTCCCGCACCAGCCCCAGCACGGCGCCCAGGTCCTCGGGCGCGGCTCTTCTGATCAGCACGCCGGTCATCGCACACCCGCGCCACCCGAACGGGCAATTCCCCCGTCCGGGTGAGCTGATGCGGACCGCTCCTGTCGGGGGTCACGACCATCATGGCCCGCATGGGAAACGTGATCACGGCCGAGGGCCTGGTCAAGCGCTACGGCTCGGTGGTGGCGCTGGACGGGCTCGACCTGGAGGTGCCCGAGGGCGCCGTCATGGGGCTGCTGGGCCCGAACGGGGCGGGTAAGACGACGGCGGTGCGGGTGCTGACCACGTTGCTGGAGGCGGACGGCGGCCGGGCGAGCGTGGCCGGGCTGGACGTGCGGACGCAGGCGCGCGAGCTGCGCGGCCGGATCGGGCTCTCCGGGCAGTACGCGGCGGTGGACGAGGCGCTGACCGGGTTCGAGAACCTGGACATGATCGGCAGGCTCTACCACCTGGGCAGGCGGCGCAGCCGCGAGCGGGCCCGCGAGCTGCTGGCCCGGTTCGACCTGGAGGAGGCGGGCGACCGGCCGGTGAGGGGCTACTCCGGCGGGATGCGCAGGCGGCTGGACCTGGCGGGCGCGCTGGTGGCCGAGCCGCCGGTGCTGTTCCTGGACGAGCCGACCACGGGCCTGGACCCGCGCAGCAGGCTCGGCATGTGGGAGGTGATCTCCGAGCTGGTGGCGGGCGGCACGACGCTGCTGCTGACCACCCAGTACCTGGAGGAGGCCGACCGGCTGGCCGACCGGATCGCGGGGATCGACCGGGGGCGGGTGATCGCGCTGGGCACGGCGGACGAGCTGAAGGACCAGGTGGGCGGCGAGCGGCTGGAGCTGGCGGTGGGCACGGCCGCCGACGCGGCGACGGCCTCGCGCGCGCTGGCGCCGCTGGCCGTGGGCGAGGTGGTGGTGGACGAGCGGTCGCACCGGCTGCTCGTTCCGGTGGCGGGCGGGGCGCGGGTGCTGGTGGAGGCGGTGCGCAGGCTCGACGCCGAGGCGGTGACGGTGCTGGACGTCGGCCGGCGGAGGCCGCCGCTGGACGACGTGTTCCAGGCGCTGACGGGGCGCGCGGCGGAGCTGGCCGAGGACGGGGAGGAAGACCGGTGAGCGCGTTCGTCCAGGCGCTGGGCGACAGCGCGGTGGTCGCCAGGCGCAACCTGATCAGGATCAAGCGGGTGCCGGACCTGCTGGTGTTCGCGACCCTGCAGCCGATCATGTTCGTGCTGCTGTTCAGCTACGTGTTCGGCGGCTCGATCGACATCCCCGGCATGGCGTACGAGGAGTTCCTGATGGCCGGGATCTTCGCGCAGACGGTGATCTTCGGGTCGACGACCACCGGCAGCGGGCTCGCCGAGGACATGCAGAAGGGCGTGATCGACCGGTTCCGCTCGCTGCCGATGGCGCGGTCGGCGGTGCTGGCCGGGCGCACGGCGAGCGACCTGGTCAGCAACGGCATCTCGGTGGTGGTGATGTCGCTGACCGGCCTGCTGGTGGGCTGGCGCGTCCACTCGTCGCCGCTGGAGGCGCTGGCGGGCTTCGCGCTGCTGCTGCTGTTCGCCTACGCCATGTCGTGGGTGATGGCGCTGGTGGGGCTGATGGTGCGCACGCCGGAGGTGTTCAACAACGCGAGCTTCATGGCGATCTTCCCGCTGACGTTCATCGCCAACACGTTCGTGCAGGAGGGCAACCTGCCCGGTCCGCTGAAGGTGTTCGCGCAGTGGAACCCGGTGTCGGCGGTGACGCAGGCGGCGCGGGTGCTGTTCGGCAACACCAACCCGATGTTCCCACCGCCGGACGCGTGGCCGCTCCAGCACCCGGTGCTCGCCACGCTCGGCTGGGTGGCGCTGATCCTGGCGGTGTTCGTGCCGCTGGCGACCCGCCAGTACCGCAGGGCGGTGAGCCGCTGACGCCGGTGGGCCCGCAGGTCGGGCGCACGGGTCGAGCACGCCGGTGAGCGGCCCCCCGGGGGCCGCTCCCCACGGGTAAATCGCGCCCCCGGCCGGGCGCGCCGACCGAGCCATGCCGCAAGTGCCCGACCCCGCTCCCCGGCGCGCG
>NZ_JBQGCX010000424.1:0-3178 GCF_052038725.1 Actinosynnema sp. | reverse complement strand
CCCGCCGGGGGCGTCGGCGGCCTCCAGGACGGTGACGCGGACTCCGGCGGTCGTGAGCGCGCGTGCGGCGCTCAACCCGGCCAGACCGGCTCCCACCACGACTGCCTGTGTCATCTTGCGACGCTAACCGGGCGGTGGGGCGGGTGCACGACGCGCGCGGGCGCGCCCTGCCCGGCCGGAAGTCCCCCTCGGGGGTGTTCCACGGGCTGGTGGAGCTGCTAGCGTCCCTTCCTGGGAGCGCTCCCAGGTCCGGTTGCGGGCAACTGGGAGGTGGGGTCGATGGGCACGACGAAGTGGATCGGCACCCTGGCCGTGGCGGCGCTGGCCGCCCTACCTGCGGTGAGCGCCCCGAGCGCGCTGGGCGCGCCGGGCGGCGGGGCGGCCGTGGCGTCCGCGCCGCTGCGCGACCTCGCGGCGGCCGAGGGCAAGTACTTCGGCACCGCCATGACCGTCGGCGAACTGGCCGACCCCGCCTACCGGGACCTCAGCGCGCGCGAGGCCGGTGTGCTCACCGTCGGCAACGAGCTGAAGTGGGACACCACCGAACCCGCGCGGGGCAGCTTCGACTTCGGCCCCGGCGACCAGGTCGTGGCGGGCGGTGTGGCGGCCGGGCAGCTGGTGCGCGGGCACACGCTCGTGTGGCACAACCAGACCCCCGCGTGGGTCAAGGCCCTGGAGCCCGCCGACCTGCACCAGGCCATGGTCGACCACATCGCCGCCGTCGCGGGCCACTACCGGGGGAAGCTGATCGCCTGGGACGTGGTGAACGAGGCGTTCGCCGATGACGGCACCCGGCGGCAGGAGTTCTGGCAGCTCAAGCTCGGCGACGGCTACATCGCCGACGCCTTCCGCGCCGCGCACGCCGCCGACCCGACCGCCAAGCTCTACTACAACGACTACAACATCGACGGGATCGGCGCGAAGAGCGACGCGGTCTACGAGATGGTGAAGTCCTTCCTGGAGGAGGGCGTGCCGATCCACGGCGTCGGCCTGCAGGCGCACCTGATCGTCGGGCAGGTGCCGTCGACCGTGCGGCAGAACATCCAGCGGTTCGCCGACCTCGGGCTGGAGGTCGCGATCACCGAGCTGGACGTGCGGATGGACACCCCGGCGGACGCGGCGAAGCTCGCCGCGCAGGCCGCGGACTACTCGGCGGTGGTGTCGGCGTGCGTGGCGGTGGACGGCTGCGCGGGCGTGACGACGTGGGGGTTGTCGGACAAGTACTCGTGGATCCCGTCGGTGTTCCCCGGTCAGGGCGCGGCGCTGCCGTTCGACGAGTCGTTCCGGCCGAAGCCCGCCTACGACGCGGTGGCCGCCGCGTTCGGCGGGGGTTCGCAGGCGGCGTGCTCGGCGGTGTACCGGGTGGTCGGGCAGTGGGGCGGCGGGTTCCAGGGCGAGGTCGTGGTGACCGCGGGGGCCGCGGCGCTCACGGGGTGGGCGGTGACGTGGCCGCTCGGGAGCGGGCAGGCGGTGACGGCGGCGTGGAACGCGTCCGTGAGCACGGCGGGCGGGGTGGTGACGGCGCGGAACGCGTCGTACAACGGGTCGGTCGGGGCGGGGCGCAGCACGTCGTTCGGGTTCCTGGCGAGCGGACCGCACGCCGCCGCGCCGTCGGTGAGCTGCGCGGCGGGCTGATCCTCACCCGGCCGGGCGGTCGAGCAGGACCGCGACGCCGGTGATCTCGCGGAGCAGGTCGTCGCCGGGGGCGCCTTCGAGGGGCTCGGCCTCGGCGACGATCACCGTGGACGCGTTCAGCGCCGACGTGTAGTGCAGCGCGGAGAAGGCGACGTCCCGGATGCCCGCGGCGGCGCCGGGCAGCGGGGTGATGTCGCCGGTGCCGTGGACGTCCTCCACGCGCCGGAACTCGCGCGCGTCCCGGCGCTGCCCGAACTCGACCCAGGACACCGCGACGGCGGCCGAGGTCCCCCTGCCGTCGGAGACGACCAGCAGGGTGCGGGTGATCGAGCGGCACTCCCGGTCGGCGGCGACCTGGCGGACCTCGCCGAACATGACGGCCGCGCAGTCCCGGCCGGTCTGCGGGGCGGCCGCGGCGCTCTGGCGCAGCCCGAGGCCGGCCCACGGGTCGGCGGGCTCGGAGGAGGAGGCCATGCCGGCGCCGACCACGACGACGGTCGCGAGCGCGCCCGCGGTCAGCAGTCCGCCGCCCGTCGCCATCGCCACCACCCCCTCCCCCACCAGCTTGCCCTGCCGGGCGCGGGGTGAAACCGGGAGGCGGGTGGTGGGACGGTCGGATCAGGCGCGCGTGCGGCCCACGTAGACGTTCCTGGCCCGGTAGAGGGTCTCCGCCGCGGGGCCCGGCGAGCCGGAGGAGCCCTCCATCTGGAGGTTGACGATCAACCAGAGCGGCTGGTTGACGAAGCCCGCGCCCCGGTGCTGGCCGACCCACCTGTCGTCGACGTAGTAGTGGATGTCGACGTCGGTGGCGTTGATCTTCGCGATCCACGCCCGGTACGCGTGCCAGCCACCGGGGTTGGCCACCGCGGTGAGGGTGTTCGACCAGCCGCCCGAGGCGTTGCGGTAGGTGTTGGACCAGTTCCGGTTGTCCCCCTTGAACTCCAGGATGTCGCTCTCCGGCGGCCAGGAGTTGACGCCGGTCAGCCAGAAGGCGGGCCACGTGCCGCGCGCCGAGGGCGCCTGGAACTCGCCCTTCACCTCCCAGGTGGGGAACTGGTCGTTGACGACGACGTGCTGCTTGGCGTGCAGCGCGCCCGAGTGGTAGCGGATCGGCAGGTGCGGGTCGGCCGAGCTGGTCCCCTCGTCCCAGGTGATGCGGGTCGCGCGGATGCCCAGGACGCCGCCGCCCTCCAGGAACACGTGGTTGTGGTCGGACGCGGAGGCGTACACGCGCGCCGAGCCGTTGTGGTCCGACCCCCAGGGGTAGCGGTAGTTCCAGGCCGATTCGAGGGTCGCGTAGCTCGCGAACGAGCCGCTGATCACGTTCTCCCACGCGGCGCCGCGCGCGGGGGACGCGCCCGCGCCGAGCCCGGCCGCCCCCAGGGTGGCGCCCGCCAGGAGGGTCCTTCTGCTCACGGTCATGGCTCTGCCCTTCGCTGCGGATCGTCGTTGATCGCGGTGGCGGCGGGAAAGCGCTTGCCAGGCGAACTCTAGGAACCGGCGGTGGGCTCGTCAACGGGCTCGCTCGAACGGTTCGGTGGTC
>NZ_JBQGCX010000423.1:0-1544 GCF_052038725.1 Actinosynnema sp. | reverse complement strand
AGGATCATCCCGATCATGCCGATGAGGAACGCTCCCAGGAAGCGGAGGTCATAGCGGCGCAGCACCAGCAGGTATACGGCGACGATCAGGGCGGTGCCGGTCAGCGCAAACTCGTACATGTTCGCCCACGGCACCCGCCCGGCCGCGATCCCGCGCAAGATGGTCCCGGCCACGTGAAACAGAAACGCGAGGACCGCCAGCGACGTCCCGACCCGCGCCCACAGCAGCCGCGGCGTCGGCGCGGGAGCTGTGCGAACACCGTCCGTCCCACCGCTCTCCGTCCCACCGCTCTGCGTGCCCGCGTTCTGCGGGCTCATCGTTGCAGTGGCGCCGACCAGGGCCGGCTCCCGCTGCGGGGTGCTGGCAGGAACGGAGCGTTGGGCGAGGTCAATGGTGTACGCGATGAACGCGAGCAGGTAGGTGGCGATCGCCGTCCACACCAGCAGCAGCGAGATGCCGTCGAGGGGGAGCGCGTCGATTCCGGTCATGGCGGGGTTATCCTCTTCGTCGTTGCGGGCAGGGGTGGGCGCGAGCATCGTTGCGCGGCGGATGTGTGCGGGACATGTGTCAGCCCGCGTTCGCTTCCAGCCAGGCCAGCGAGTCGACGGCGGTGCCGTCGAGATATACCTCGAAGTGCAGATGGTTCGCGGTGGAGCGGCCCGTGCTTCCGACAAGCCCGACCAGCTGCCCGGCCGTGACGGTCTGCCCGACGCCGACCTGCCGGCTACCTGTTTGCATGTGGGGGTACACGGTGCTCACCTGCTGCCCGTTCAGGACGGATTCCACCACGACGGTGACCCCGTACCCGCCGTAGCTGTCCTGTGAGATCCGCACGACACCGTCGAGGGATGCGTAGACGGGGGTTCCGCCGGCGGCGACCATGTCGGTGCCCATGTGTGCGCCGCCTCGGTCCCCGAACCGGTCGGTCACGGTGAACGGGCCGCCGACAGGCCAACGCACGGTTCCGCTGCCGGGGGGCACCATGCTGTAGTCGAACGGCAGTGAGGCGACCTGCGCAGCTCGTGCGCGTTCTGCGGCTGCTTCTGCCGCCTTCTTCTGGTCGATCTCCTCCTGGGTGGTGGCTGCGTAGCTCTCCCGGGTGAGCTGCGTCGCGGTCGCGTCGGAGGCGACGATCAGAGATTGCGCGTCGTCGGACGCGACTTGCTGCAGCGTCGGGATCTCGATGTCTGCGGGCTGCCAGGCAGCGGATGCGGGGAGGGCGAAGGTGGCGATCAGGCCGGTTGCCACTGCGAGTGCCCCGAGGGACCGGATCGGCGCCAGCGCGCGCGCCCCGCGGCGGGCAGAGGTCGTGGCCAGCGCGCGTCGCCTGGGGTGGGGGCCGCTGGCGGGGAGGGACGTGACGTCGCGGCGGAGGCTGCGGCGTGTGGAGGGCGTCTGGGGCTGGTCGCCGGCTGAGGTGGTCTGTTCAGTCATGATGTCCTTCATTTCGGGTCAGATGGAGACGCCGCGGGCGGCGAGGAAGTCGATGGGGTTGACGGGGGAGCCGCCCACGTAGGCCTCGAAGTGCAGGTTGCAGCCGAAGG
>NZ_JBQGCX010000422.1:0-1982 GCF_052038725.1 Actinosynnema sp. | reverse complement strand
CATCCTGTTCCGCAAGGAGCAGCCCAACTACTACACGCCCATCGCGCCGGTCTACGTGGTCGACGACGTGCCCGAGGAGCGCGCGTTCCTCATCGCGCTCGACGAGTCGTTCCGGTACATGGGCGACGTGCGGCACCTGTCGGCACCGCAGAAGGCGTACGCGCTGCGGCTCGCCAAGCAGCGCCTGCACCAGCCCGCGTTCCGCACCCGCGTGCTGCTCGCCTACGAGACGCGCTGCGCGATCTGCACGCTCAAGCACGGGTCGCTGCTCGACGCCGCGCACATCGCCCCCGACTCGTCGACCCGTGGCGTCCCGACCACACCCAACGGGCTCGCCCTGTGCAAGATCCACCACGCCGCGTTCGACCAGAACCTGCTCGGCATCACCCCCGACTACGTCGTGCACGTCGACCGTGACCTCATGGAGGAGGTCGACGGCCCGATGCTCAAGCACGGGCTGCAGGAGATGCAGGGGCGGCGGCTGACGCTGCCCGGGAAGGTCAAGGACCGGCCGGACCGAGGGCTGCTGGCGCTGCGGTGGGAGCGTTTCGCGGGGGTGGGGGCGGCGGGGCGCTGATGACGGGGGGCCTGTGCTGGGGGCGTTCGTGAGGCGGCCGCAATCCATCCCTCGACACATATAGATGGACAAGTGGCTCATCGCAGATGAGGGTGTAGCACCGGTCTGAAGCCGCCGGCTTCGAGCAGGCAGCGGGCGATGTAGTTGGCGATGTTGCGAAAGCCCAGTGCGGTCCCGCGCAGGTGCTCGAGCCGGCCGTTGATCGCCTCGGTCGGGCCGTTGGGATGTCCCGGGTCGATCGAAGTAGGCCAGGACGTCGGCGGCCCGCTTCTTCAAGGTCCTGCCCAGGGTCCGCAGCTCGACCAGGGCAGCCGGGACGCCCTGGCGCAGCGAGTCGATCAGGGCGGTCATCTGCTGCTTGCCTCGGGCGCGGTCGGGGTCGTGGTAGGCGCCGATCATGCGCTGGTAGATCCCCCAGGTCGCCTCGACCTGGACGTGGTCCTCGCCGTCGAACAGCGCGGTCAGGCGCTGTCGTTGCCGCTCGGTGAGCAGGTCGGCGCCGGTGTGCAGAGTCCGCCGGGCACGGTAGAGCGGGTCGTTCTTGCGTCCGCGGTGACCGTGCATGTCCTGCTCGACTCGGCGCCGGCAGCGGTCCAACGCGTCCCCGGCCAGGCGGACCACGTGGAAGAAGTCCATGACCGCGACCGCCTCGGGGAGCTCTTCGGCCGTGGCGGTCTTGAAGCCGGTGAACCCGTCCATCGCGACGACCTCCAGCCGGTCACGCCAGGGCAGCGGCCGCTTCGCGAGCCAGGTCTTGAAGGCCTGCTTGGAGCGTCCCTCGACCACGTCCAGCAGCCGCGCCGGCCCGGTGCCGGCACGCACCGGGGTCAGGTCGATGATGACCGTGACGTACTTCCCGCCGGTGCGCGCGTGGCGCCACACGTGCTCGTCGACCCCCAGTACGTGCACGTCGTCGAACCGGCGCGGGTCGCCGATCAGCATCTGCGCGCCCTCGGCCAGGACCGCGGTGTTCGCCGTGTGCCACGCCACCCCCAGCGCCTGGGCAATCCGGGCCATCGACAGGTGCGCGACCACCAGACCCTCCAGCGCCCACCGCAGCGCGCCGCGAGTCAGCTTCGCCCGCGGTGCCGCAGCCGCACTCATGTCTCGGCGCCACACGTGCCCGCAGCCGTCGCAGCGGTAGCGCCGGACCCGCACCTGCAGGATCGTGGGGCGCCATCCCGACGGCTCGTGCGCGAGCTGGCGGACCACGCTGCCACGCGGCACACCCTGCGCGCCGCAACGCCGGCACCACGGATCCTCAGCGGCGATCGTGCAGGCCAGCACCGTGCGATCGGGCTCGAGGCGCTGGCCGGTGACCCGCAGGCCATGCTCGTCCAGGCGTGTGAACGTGGTCAGTTCCGGGCGCGCGAAGGTACCGTCAGGCATGTCGAGGTCTTCCGGG
>NZ_JBQGCX010000421.1:0-5943 GCF_052038725.1 Actinosynnema sp. | reverse complement strand
CCAGTCCGGGCGCGGGTTCGGGCTCGTCGTCCTGCACCTGCTCGGCCCGCTCGGCGCGCTCCTGGTCGGCCCGTTCCTGCTCGGCGCGTTCCTGCTCGGCCCGCTCGCGCTCCTGCTGCCGCTCCCGTTCGAGGGCGCGCTCGCGCTCCAGCTGCCTGGCCCGGACCTGCTCCCGCTCGCGCTCCTGCGCCAGCTCCCGCTCGCGCTCCAGCTCCTCGGCGCGTGCCCGCTCGGCCTCCTCCTGGGCGGCCTTGTCCTGCTCGGCCTGCTCCAGCTCCCTGGCCTCCCTGGCGCGCTGCCGCTCGCGCTCCTCGGCCCGCGCGCGGTCCCGCTCCTGGGTCTCCCGCCACGTCGGCACCCGCTCGGCCTGCTTGCCCGCCCAGCTCTGCCCCGGCGCGGAGCGCGCGGACGGCCACCCGGACCGCGACTGGGGCTCGGCCTGCCGCCACCCGCGCACGTCCTCGCGGCCCGACCCCCGACGCGGGGTGTCCGGCTCCTCGCCCTCTTCCTGCCACTGGGAGGGGTCCATGACTCCCTGTTCCTCCGACTTCGCGGCCGACCACCCGCCAGTGTGCCCGGCCCCGCGCGATCCGGCACCGGTCCTAAGACCCGCGCCCGAAGCGCCGACCCCACCGCCACCCGGCCCGCCACCCGGCCCGGCGACGGCCTGCGGTCCCTGCGGCTGCGGCGGCGGCCCGACCACGGCCTCCACCGCCGAGGCCACCGAGTCGCCCATCGACTTCGCCAGCTCGTTGTACCCGGTCTGCACGGCCGCGTCGGTGGCGAGCCTCGCGGTCTCGGCGACCAGCGCCCCGAGCTCCCGCGCCCCGCGCTCCAGCGCGGCGGGCTGGATCTTCAAATCGCGCAGCACCCCGTTGGCCGTCGCGGTCACCCTGACTAGGCCGTTCGGGTGGGTGGCGGTGCCGGTCGCGCCCGCGAGCACCGAGGTGAGCCGGTCGGCCGCGACCAGTCGCTGCTCGTTCACCGCGTTCCCCTCAGGTAGCTCCCGTCACCGAAGTCCTCGTCGTCGCGCCGGTCGGCGACCGGTATGCCCGCCTCGACCAGCCCGCCCGGCTCGGCGACCCCGGCCAGCGCGCGCTCGGCCACCGCGCCCGCGGCGGCGGCGGCGCGCTCCGCCACCCGCAGGATCTCGGCCGCCAGCCCGTCCGCCCCCATGCTCAGCGCCGCGCGGCTGATCCGCACCTCAAGGGGCGGACCGCCGGGTGCGGTGACCACCTCGACCGCGCCGTCGGGGGACGACGCGCGACCGACCAGCGGCCCGGTCCTGGCCAGCTGGTCGGTGATCGCCCGCTCCGCGTCGGCGACCCGCCGGGCCACCCGCTCGACCTCGTCCACGCACTCAGCCCGTCGGTCGGTAGAACCCGTAGAACGCCATGCCGATGTTGTCGGTGCGGATGGCCCCCACCTGAACCGGATCGCCCGCTTCCACCATCTGCCCGTTGCCGATCACCATCGCGACGTGCCCGTCCCACACCACCAGGTCGCCGGGCAGCAGCTGCCCGGCGGGGACGGACGCGCCGACCGTCTGCGACTGGGCGAGCCGGGGGATGTCCAGGCCCGCGCCCGCGTACGCCCACTTGGTCAACCCGCTGCAGTCCGTGCCCTGGGGAGGGTTCTGACCTCCCCAGACGTACGGGGTGCCGAGCGCGGACAGCGCGTTGCGGACCGCCTGCGCGGCGATCTCGTTGGGGGCCTCGGCGGAGCTGCCGTCGGGCAGGTTGACGCCCACCCCGGTGCCCGGCTGGGGCGGGATCGCGACCGGCAGCCGGGGTCCGACGCCACCGCCACCCCCTCCTCCGCCGCCACCGCTGTGGCCACCGCCACCCCCGCCACCGCCGCCGCTCCCGCCCCCGCCGCCGCTGTCGGACGGTCCGGAGTAGGCGGAGGGCTCGCGCTTGCCCGCGCCGTCCTGCGCGCTCGCGGCCGTGGTCGTCCCGCCGTTCTCCGCGCCGATGCCGTCGCCGACGCCGCCGAAGTCGGCGGGCTGGAGCGCGGCGAGCCGGTCGGCGACGGCCTTCAGCTCGTCCCTGAGCCGGTCCATCTCCTTCGCCGAGCGCCCCTGGTACTCCACGCCGCGCGCGGTCACCGCGGCCGTGATGCCGAGCACCGCGCCCTGCGCGCCGATCTTGTCCAGCGCGGCTGCGGTCGACAGCTTCGGGGTCGCCCAGTCGGTGAACTCGTCGATCAGGCGCTGCACGGAGGTGCGCCCGGACTCCACGGTGGACACGGCGGCGCCCGCGGCGTCCCGCGCGGCGGCGGCGTTGCGCGCGAGCAGGTCGACACCGCCGTCGAACTTGGCCACGCGGTCCTGGAAGACACCCGCCTTCTCGCCGTACCAGGTGCCGAGCACCTCGCGCGCCGCGCCGGAGTGCTTGCCGCCGATCTCCTCGAACGAGGAGGCGGCCCTGCCGAGCGAGTCGGCCGCGCGCGAGGCGCCGCCGGTGTCGCCCTGCAGCTTGGCCAGGTCGTCCTTCATCGGCTGGATGAGGGCCCCGATCAGCCCGGAGACGTCCACGGCGGTCAGACCCGGTAGGCGTCGTTCAGGGCGGCGCTGTTCCGCGTCTCCTGCTCGGCGTAGTCGGTGGCGGTGTCGCGGACGGCGGTGGCGAGCGCGTCGAGGGCCTTCGCGGCGCCCGAGGCCCCGTCGAGCTGCTGCCGGGCGGCCCGCTGGAACGCGGCGGCCAGACCGACCTCCTCGCCCAGCTTCGAGAAGCTGTCGGCGGCCAGCGAGTCCACCCCGGACAGCGTCCCGGAGCCGACCTCGGCCACCTCGCCCGCGAGCCCGGAGGCCGTCGTCCCGTACCCGCCGAGCGCCGCCGTGTCGACGCCGAACCCCTGTTCCACCCTGCCCCCTCGTGCCCGCTCGAAATCACCCTGATAGTGCCCGACAGCGCCTGACCGCGATGGTCTTTCGACGCAGATCGCACCCAGGGGCGCGGCGCTCCCGCGCGCCACCGCGAGGCGGTCCGACGAGCCGGGGGACGCGCGGCGGCGCCGGGTCGGCGCCTGCCGAGGGCCACTCGCATTTTTACACCCGGTTGACGCGGCCGGGGACCCCCGGGAGCGCTCTCGGGCGCGGCGGCGCCCGTGCGTGACGGCGGTGTCGCACCCCGTGCCGACCGGCCCCGCTCACCCGTTCGACGCCCTCGGGTTCGGCCGCCCGGACCGGGGGTACTCGCCCGGCATGACCACCTACACCTACCGGGCGCCGGTCGACCTGCCCGCGCAGCGGCTGTTCGAGTTCGTCGCCCGCCCGGAGAACCTGACCGAGCACCTGCCGGGCATCGAACCCACCGGGGTGCGGGTGGACGAGTCGGTCCGGAGGGTCACCTGGGACGGCGGCGAGGCCGTGGTCACCGAGGACGGCGCGGGGTGCAGCCGGATCGAGGTCCGCCTGGAGGCCGAGCAGACCCCCGAGCGCCAGCGCGAGCTCCAGGAGGCGGTCGCCGCCCTGTCCCACCTGGCCGCCGCCGAGGTCGACAGCCAGGCCGCACGATCGGGTGATGGTTGGTACTAGGGCCGTCGACCCCGGCAGACCGGAGAACCACTCGCCTGGCTGCGGATCTGCGGCCAAGTTCTCTTTTCCTCGAACGCGCGGAAAACCTCTCTCCGGCTGACCCGGTCGGGTTGGTGGCCGTGTCAGCCGCTGGTGCGAGCACGGTGGTCACCGTCAACGCCGACGCTCGCTGGGCTGTTCGCCGGTCGTCGCGCTTCTGCGGTGCGCCCTGGAACGCGCGAGGTGCGCGAACCTGCTGGCCCAGCCTTCCGGGAGTGGTCGTCCGGCATCCGCACCGCCCCTGGCGGGCGGGTCCGCCGGCTGCCCCGCCGCGACGCGTTCGAGGCCGTCTGGGCGCGCGCCGTCGACCACGGCGAGCACCGGCCGGGGCGTGCGGCCGGACTGGGTGACCGGGTCCGCCGCGCGCGGCATCGGCCCGGTGCTGACCGACCGGGAGGACCACGCGGGCGCGCGCGGGCACTTCGCCGAGGCGCTGGAGGTGTTCACCGGTGCTGGCGAGCGGCGCGGCGCGGGCATGGCCCTGCTCAGCCTCGGCCGGTGCGCGGCGGGCCTCGGCGAGTTCGCCGAGGCGGTGGCGCGCGGAACCGAGGCCGTCCGGGTCTTCGAGGAGCCGGCCGACACCTGGACCGCGGCCCGTGGCCGCCTCGCGCTGGGCCGCAGCCTGATCGCGGCCGGATGTCCGGGGGGAGGCCGCCGGGCTCAGGGCGCGGCTCGGCTGAGCCGCGCCCGCCGGGATCAGTCCGTCAGCTCGCCCCGGTCGCCGCGCTTGAGCTTCGGGCGCTTCGGGCGCCGCACCTCCACGCCGCCCATGATCGCCAAGCCGGTGATGCGCACCACCGGACCACCGGGGATCGTCTCCGTGCGGTGGGTCTTGTCGTCGAAGCCGCCCATGATGCCCGTGCCGTCCACCTGCACGGTCACCTCCTCGGGCACGTAGATCACGATGCCGCCCCAGAAGCAGCTCGCGCTGATCGTGGTGTGCTGCTGCGCGAACCGCGCCCGGCTCAGGTCGATCTCGATGCCGCCCATGACCGCGATCGCCGTGTGCGTCGGCGGCACGACCCAGTCGCCCTTGCGCTCGACGCCCGACCAGAACGCGAACGAGGTCGACGGGCCCTGCATCGCCGACGGGTCGACCCGGTTCGCCAGCGACCGCTGCTGCTGGAGCTGCTGCCCGGACACCTCGCCGAACGGCAGCACGCCGAGGTCGGAGGTCAGCGGCACCAGCTCGCCGTACGTCTTCGCCGCGTACACCGAGGCCAGGCGCTCGTCCAGCTCGCCCAGGTCGATGCGACCCTCGCCGTGCGCCTTCTGCAGGACCTGTGCCACGCGCTCGCGGTCGGCGTCGGAGGCGCGCATCTGACGGGGGTCCGGGACCAGCTCGTCGCTCACGGTGGTCAGTCTAGGAGCGGGAGGGGGTGCGGTACCCCCTGGTCGGTCACGATTCCAGGGTTGATTTCAGGGTTTGCCCCCATGCCGCTGCGGAGAAGCGCAGCACTGGGCCGTTCGGGTTCTTGGAGTCCCGGACCAGTACTCCGTCCGGGGTGCGGGCAACTTCGACGCAGTTGGCTGCGGCGTTGCTGCGACTGGACTTGCGCCACTTCGAGTTCACGGTCGTGCTCCTGTCAGATCAACTTGCCCGCGTACCCGGCAATCAGCGCCACCGAGGCGTCAGGTGCCAGCGCCAGTGCAACAAGCTCTTTCCAGGCAAGCTTAGCGCTGATCAGGTGCACGTCCTCTTCGAGGAAACTGCTGATGTTCCGGCTTTCGGTGTAGACCAGTCCGGGTTGGTCGGTGAACTCCAAGCGCATGAAGGACCCGCTGAGACCGGGGTGCATTCCGCCGTCCAAGGGGACTACCTGGATCGTCACCTTGCGCCTGCTGCCCATGGCCGCGAGGTGCTGTAGCTGCGCGTGCATCATCACCGGATCGCCGAAGGAGCGCATCAGCACGTTCTCGTCCAGCAGCAGGGGCACAACGGTGCGACCGATGATTGCTTGTCTGCTCAGTCGCGCGGCCACCAGAGTTTCCAAGTCGTGGTCCGGGATCTTGTCGCCGAGCCCTTTCAGGATCGCGCGTGCGTACTCGGCCGTCTGCGCCAGTCCCGGCACCAGCATGGTCTCGTAGTTGTAGAGCGCCGATGCCTGCTGTTCGAGCGCGATCAGGTCCCGCCAGTGCCCCGGTACCGCGCTGACCGTGTGCCAGTTCCGGGCTTCGCCCGCGTTGACGAGGTCGATCAGCTCTTCCCGCAACTTCTGCGGTGCTTGCAGGAAGCCCAGGATCGCCGCCACGTCGTAGGCGTACAACCCGCGCTTGCCCGTCTCCATCCGGCTGATCTTGCTCTCCGACGCCCCGATCGCCTGCGCCACGTCCGCGCAGGTCAGTCCCCGTTCGATCCGCAGCGC
>NZ_JBQGCX010000420.1:0-2599 GCF_052038725.1 Actinosynnema sp. | reverse complement strand
CCGTGCGTCGACTACGTGATCGTCTTCACCGGCCTGGCGGGCGGCGACCACCGGGGGCTCCTGGCGGCCACCCCGCTGCTCCTGCTCGCCCAGGTGCTCCTGCTGCCGCCGCTGCTCCTGCTGCTCCTGGGCGGCGAGCTGGCGGACGTCGTCGAGGCGGGCCCGTTCGTGGAGGCGTTCACGACCCTGATCGCGATCCCGCTCGCGCTGGCCTGGCTCACCCAGGCCTGGGCCCGCAGGCGCCGCGCAGGCAGGCTCGCGGCGGACGCGGCGGGCACGACGATGGTCCCCCTGATGGCCGCGACCCTGCTCACCGTGGTCGCCTCGCAGGTCCCCGAGCTCGGCGGCGACCTCGCCCGCGTCGCGGGGGCCATCCCGTTCTACGCGGCGTTCCTGCTGGTCATGGTGTTCGCCGGGCTGGCGGTGGCGCGCCTGTTCCGGCTGGACGTCCCGGCGAGCCGCGCGGTCGTGTTCACCGGCGCGACCCGCAACTCCCTGGTCGTGCTGCCCCTCGCGCTGGCCCTGCCGGACGCCCTCGCCCTCGCGCCGCTGGCGGTGGTCGCCCAGACCCTGGTGGAGGTGGTCGGCATGGTGCTCCTCGTGCGCCTGGTGCCGCTCCTGGTCCCGGACCGCGCGCCGGGGGCGTGATCGGCTCGACCCCGCCCCCGCGCGAACCCCCGGCCGTCAGCGCCAGCCGAGCGCGGGCGCCACGTGCTTGAGGATGCTCTCCAGCACGTGCGCGTTGTAGTCCACCCCGAGCTGGTTGGGCACGGTCAGCAGCAGGGTGTCCGCCTCGGCGATCGCCTCGTCCTCGGCGAGCTGCTCCACCAGCGCGTCCGGCTCCGCCGCGTACGAGCGGCCGAAGATCGCCCGCGTGTCCGCGTCGATGTACCCGACCTGGTCGCGGCTCTTGCCGTCCGCGCCGAAGTACGCCCGGTCCTCGTCGGAGGTCAGCGCGAAGATGCTGCGCGAGACCGACACGCGCGGCTCCCGCTGCCACCCGGCGTCGGCCCACGCCTTGCGGAACACCCGGATCTGCTCGGCCTGCTGGACGTGGAACGGCGCGCCGCCCTCGTCGTTCTTCAGGGTCGAGCTCATCAGGTGCATCCCCTGCTCGGCCGCCCACACGGCGGTCGCGTTCGACCCGGCGCCCCACCAGATGCGGTCGCGCAGGCCGGGGGAGTGCGGTTCCAGGCGCAGCAGGCCGGGCGGGTTGGGGAACATCGGGCGCGGGTTGGGCTGGGCGAAGCCCTCGCCCTCCAGCACCTTCAGCAGCACCTCGGTGTGCTTGCGGGCCATGTCGGCCTCGGTCTCGCCGTCGGCGGGCTGGTAGCCGAAGTACCGCCAGCCGTCGATGACCTGCTCGGGCGATCCCCTGGAGATGCCGAGCTGGAGCCTGCCCGCGGCGAGCAGGTCGGCCGAGCCCGCGTCCTCCGCCATGTACATGGGGTTCTCGTAGCGCATGTCGATCACGCCGGTGCCGATCTCGATGCGCTCGGTCTTGGCGCCGATCGCGGCGAGCAGCGGGAACGGCGAGCCGAGCTGCCTGGCGAAGTGGTGCACGCGGAAGTAGGCGCCGTCCGCGCCGAGCTCCTCGGCGGCGACGGCCAGGTCGACGGACTGGAGCAGCACGTCCGAGGCGGTCCTGGTCCGCGAGTGCGGGCTGTCGGACCAGTGCCCGAAGGACAGGAAACCGATTTTCTTCACGCTGGGGGAACGTACTCGCACTTTGGTTGATTCCTCAACTACTTGGCTCCCGCAGCAGGTCGCGCCACTGGTGACCGGGAACACGGCCGCCGCCCGCCCCCGCTGCGGCTAGGGTCCCGCCGACCACCCCGCACCACCGGGACGTCCCCGTCCGGAGAGGAGCCGAGGGTGGACCCGCGCACCACGCCCGCCGCCCAGCGCGCCCTGATCGCCGCCGTCCAGGTCCTCGGCCTGGCCACCTGGTTCTCCGCCTCGGCCGTCGTGCCGTCCCTGCGCGCCGAGTGGGGCGTGGACCTGGCCGCCGCCGTCTGGCTCACCGCCGCCACCCAGCTCGGGTTCGTCGTCGGCGCGGTCGCCTCCGCCGCCCTCGCCCTGGCCGACCGCGTTCCGGCCCACCTGCTGCTCGCGGCGGGCGCGACGGGCGCGGCGACGTCCACCCTCGCGTTCGCCCTGCTCGCCGACGGCCTGGCCGCCGCCGTGCCGCTGCGCTTCGCCACCGGCCTGTTCCTGGCGGGCGTCTACCCGGTCGGCATGAAGCTCATGGCCTCCTGGGCCACCCCCGACCGCAGGGCCCGCGCGATGGGCCTGCTCATCGGCGCCCTCACCCTCGGCTCGGCCCTGCCGCACCTGATCGGCGTCCTGGCCTGGCCGTGGCGGCCCCTGGTGTCCGCCGCCGCCTGCGCCACCCTCGTCGCCGCGCTGCTCTCGGCCACCCTGCTGCGCGCCGGGCCCCACCTGGCCAGGTCCGCGCCCGCCCGCGACCCGGCCTACGCGCTCACCCTGCTCCGCGACCGCGCGCCCCGCCTGGTCAACCTCGGCTACCTGGGGCACATGTGGGAGCTGTACGCGCTGTGGACGTGGCTGCCGCTGTTCGGCGCGGACGCCGTGCGCG
>NZ_JBQGCX010000419.1:0-2896 GCF_052038725.1 Actinosynnema sp. | reverse complement strand
TGCAGTCGGACACGGTCAGCCGCTGGCCGTCGGAGAAGTTGTTGTTCGGCACGGTGACGCACTTGCCCTGCCACGCGCTGACGATCGAGCCGCCCGCGGGCTGCGGGTCGTTCGACGTCGGGGGCTTCGTGGTGGTGGTCGGCTGGGTGTTGCCGCCGCCGGTGTTCCCGCCGCCGTTGTTCCCGCCCCCGGTGTTGCCACCCCCGGTGTTGCCACCCCCGGTGAACGGGGTCAGCGTGATGCCCGCGGAGCGCGGGTCGCCGGAGTGCACCAGGGACTCCTGGGCCTGGACGTCGTCGAACGCGAAGCCGTAGGCCCGCCCGTCCACCATGTTCTCGTGCACCAGGCGCGAGTAGTGGTTGGTGATGTCGCCCTTGTAGAAGTCGGCCGCGCCGCCACCCGGCTGGGTGTCGATCGTGCCGAGGGTGGAGCGGTGCAGCGCCGCGCACAGGGTGCGGGCGATGGGGCCGACCACCTGGTCGTTCGGCGCGCCCAGCTTGCCGTCGCAGCCCCACACGTCGGAGGTCGACGGCTTCTGGAACGAGGCGACCTGCTTGCCGGAGCCGTCGGTGAAGTTCATCGTCGAACCGGAGGTGCGCCCGAAGAACTTGACGCTCGGCTGGTCGGTGAACGGCACCACGGTCAGGGTCTTGCCGGTGTACGCGTTCCACGCCTGGGTGATGTACGAGTCCAGGTAGTTCGCGCTGAACAGCCCGCCCTCGGCGGCCTTGCCCGGCGCGAGGGCGCGCAGGACCGTGCCGTCCGACCGCGTCACCACGGTCTTCTCCCAGCCCTTGAGGCCCTTGAGGGTGCTCATGACCTTCTCGCGACCGCCCGGCTTCAGCTCACCGGTCTTGCGGGTCGCCCCGTCGGACCCGGTCACGCTGACGGCGTGCGGCACGGCGAAGTGGTCCACCTGCGAGCTGTTGATCCACAGGCCCGCGTCGTTGTAGGTGAACTCGCTCCAGTCGAACAGGATGTTGTGGTTCGCGTCGCCGGGCGACCAGGGCGCGGGCTGCACCAGGCCGTCCTGGGTCAGGAAGAACTTGAGCTTCTCCCCGAACGACATGTAGACGCGACCGGACAGGTGCTTGGGCACCTTGATGGTGGAGCTGGACCCGTTGGCCGGGCCGTTGATGGACACGTCGGGCGCGGGCGACGGCGGGTTGGTGCCGCCGGTCCACGCCGTGAACGCGCCCGACTGGTTGACGAACCCGAGCTTGCCGCTGCGGATGTCGGTGCCCAGCACGTAGAGGTGCACCGAGTCCGACCGGCCGCTGTTGTTCGTGACGGTGAGCGGGAGCTGGTCCGGCCCCGCCGCCGACGCGGGCTGCATCAGGGTGGTGACGGTAGCGGCGGTCGCGGCCGTGGCGACCGCCGCCAGCGCTCCCATCCACTTCGTTCTGGTGCGCATCGAGCGGACTCCTCCATCTGCTGCAGGGCAGTTCGGCCCTCGCCCCCTGCGGTTTTCAGGATGACCACCCGGAGGGCGGGACGGCAATCGTTCGACGTCCCGTGAGAGCGTTTCCACAGACTTGTTGGTCAACCGCTCGATGTCAAGGCCGGACTAATGCTCGACGGGCTTCCCCGGTGCGGTGCGGCGCACCCCGAGGAGGTGGCGCTCGTTATGCCCGACCGGGCGGTGGAACCGGGCGGAAAAGTTCCGGGAAAAGTTGTTATCGACCGCGACTGCGCTGGTGGGCAGCGCCCTGACGTGCCCGAACACCCCGAGGGTCGGGTGGGCGCGCGAGCAGCGGACCCCACACCGGGCACGCCGGCGAGAGCGCGGAACGGGCCCCCTCGCCCTCGAATTCCCATCTGCAACCAAATCTCGAACCCCTTGTTCGGCGAACTCCCCGGAACACCCGCCGCACCGGTCCGCGCCCCCGCGCGCACTTGTTTAAGGAAATGCGAGGCGAATTTAAACCTCTTTTAAGGCAGTGCGCTCCGTGACCACCCGTGACGTGATCGACGCGCTTCGCCGCGGCCCGCGCCGGAACGTCCGCGAGGTGGGACGCGAATGCCCGGCGAACCCGAAAACCGCACCTCGCGCCGGGTCCGCCGGCTACCCTTGCGCACACCGGCCCCGGCCGCGCGACCTCGGCACCCGAGCGGCGCAGCGGCGGCCGGTGGTTGCGTAGAGTGCGCGGGAAGCGCAGGACATCGTTCAGGTTGGGGAGAGGCGTGCTTGAGGCTGCGGGGTTGAGCCGGCTGGAGACCGTGCTCGCGGCGCACGTCCACGACGGGGCGGTGCCGGGTGTGGTCGCGCTCGTGGCGCGCGGGGACGAGGTGCACGCCCAGGTGCACGGCGCGGCGGACCGGGGCGCGCTGCGCAGGGACGCGCTGTTCCGGCTGGGCGAGCTGAGCGGCGCGGTCACCGCGACGGCGGCGGTGCTGCTGGTGCAGGAGTGCGCGATCGGGCTGGACGACCCGGTGGCCCGGTGGCTGCCGGAGCTGGCCGAGCTCCAGGTCGCCTCCGACGACGACGTCACCGAGCCCGCGCGGCGCCCGGTGGTGGTGCGGGACCTGCTGACCATGACGGCCGGGCTGCCCGCGCTGCCGATCGCCACGCGCGACGGGCAGCTGGAGCCGGACGAGTGGCTGCGCAGGCTGGCCGAGCTGCCGCTGGCGCACCAGCCGGGGCTGCGCTGGGCGGCCGGGTCCGAGGCGGACGTGCTGGGCGTGCTGCTGGCGCGCGCGGTCGGCGAGCCGCTGGGCGAGGTGCTGCGCACCAGGCTGTTCGAGCCGCTGGGCATGGCGGACACCGGTTTCCGGGCCGAGCCCGAGCGGTTGGGGAGCGCGTACGCGCACCACCCGGAGAGCGGGGCGCTGGTGCTGGCGGACTCGCCGTGGAACGGCAGGCACAGCGCCGAGCCGGTGTTCGAGTCCGGCGCGG
>NZ_JBQGCX010000418.1:0-2083 GCF_052038725.1 Actinosynnema sp. | reverse complement strand
CGCGCTGGGTTCCCTCGTCACCGGGGCGTTCGGCACCGTCCCCGTTCTGCTCCTGCTGCCCTACCTCACCGACTGGGTCGCCGTCCCCGCCGCCGTCGCGGGCGCGCTGGTGCTCGTCCCCAAGGCCTGGGACGTGCTGTTCAACCCGGTGGCCGGGCGGATCAGCGACCGGGTGGGGGCGCGGCGGCCGTTCCTGCTGGGCGGGGGCGCGGCCACGGCCGCGCTGTTCGCGGCGCTGTTCGCCGGGGTCGGCGACGGGTGGGGCGCGGCGGCGTACGTGGCCGTCGTGTTCCTGCTGTGCGCCACCGCGTACGCGTTCTTCCAGGTGCCCTACGTGGCGATGGCGGCGGAGCTGACCGACGACTACCACGAGCGCACCCGGCTGCTGGCGTGGCGGGTCGCGGTGCTCGCGCTGGCGATCCTGGTCAGCGGGGCGGGCGCGCCCGCCGTGCGGGACCTGGTCGGGGGCGCGGACGGGTACCGGGTGATGGGCCTCGCGGTGGGGGTGCTGATCCTGGTGGGGACCGTGGCCTCGGTGGTGGGCACGCGCGGGGCGCCCGTGCGGCGGGACCCGGCCGCTCCCTCGGCCCGCGACCTCCTGGCGGCGCTGCGGGTCCGGGCGTTCCGGCGGTTGCTGGCGGTGTTCTCGGTCCAGGCGGTGGGGCTGGGCGCGATGCTCGCCGGGGTGGACTACTTCGCGCGGCTGGTGCTGGGCGAGCGGTCGGCGCAGACGGCGCTGTTCGCCGCGTTCGTGGGGCCCGCGCTGCTGGTGATGCCGCTGTGGCAGCGGGTGGGGCGGCGGGTCGGCAAGCGGACCGGGCTGGTGGTGGCCTCGGTGGTGTTCGCGGTCGCGGCGGCCGGGCTGGGGGCGTCCGGGGTGCTGCCGGTCGGGGCCGTGGTGGCGGTGATGGCGGTGGCGGGCGTCGGGTACGCGGGGATGCAGGTGTTCCCGATGGCGATGCTGCCGGACGTGATCAGCTCGGTCGACGGGCGGCGCGCCGGGGTGTTCTCCGGGGTGTGGACGGCGGGCGAGACGCTCGGGCTGGCGCTGGGGCCGGGCGCGTACGGGGTGGTGCTGGCCGTGGGCGGGTACGCGGCAGGCACGAGCGGGGACGTCACCCAGACGAGCGGCGCGGTGCTGGCCGCGCTGGTCGGGTTCACCGCGCTGCCCGCGCTGCTGGCCGTGCTGCCCCTTCCGCTGCTGCCCCGTGAGGAGACTCCCCGGTGACCGATCCCCTGGCCGAGCTGGCCGCGCTGCGCGCCGCCGACCTGCCGACGCACGGCGGGCGCACCCTGGCCTACGTGTACGACAGCGCGCTGCCGGGGCTGGACGCCCTCGCCGCCGCCGCGCACGCGCTGGCCGCGCCCGCGAACGGGCTGGACCCGACCGCGTTCCCGTCGCTGCTGCGGTTGGAGCGGGAGGTGGTGGCGACGGCGGCGCGGCTGCTGGGCGGCGGGGTCGGGACGGTGACGTCGGGTGGGACCGAGTCGTGCCTGCTGGCGGTGCTGGCGGCGCGCGACTCGCGGCCGGACGTGGCGCGGCCGTCGGTGGTGGTGCCGGAGACGGCGCACGCGGCGTTCCACAAGGCTGGGCACTACTTCGGGGTGCGGGTGGTGGCCGTCCCGGTGGACCCGGTGACGTTCCGGGCCGACCCGGCGGCGGTGGCGGCGGCGGTCGACGCGACGACGGTGCTGGTGGTGGCGAGCGCGCCGTCGTACGCGCACGGGGTGGTGGACCCGGTGGCGGAGATCGCCGCGGTCGCGGCGGAGCGCGGGGTGCGGTGCCACGTGGACGCGTGCATCGGCGGGTGGGTGCTGCCGCACGCGGACGTGGCGCCGTTCGACTTCCGGGTGGCGGGGGTGACGAGCGTGTCGGTGGACCTGCACAAGTACGCGTACTGCCCGAAGGGGGTGTCGGTGCTGCTGCACGCCGACGCCGGGTTGCGGCGGGCGCAGTTCTTCGCGAGCGCGGACTGGCCCGGCTACACGATGCTGAACACGACCATGCAGTCCACACGTTCGGGTGGACCTGTGGCGGCGGCGTGGGCGGTGCTGCGGCGGATCGGTGACGACGGGTACCGGG
>NZ_JBQGCX010000417.1:0-18561 GCF_052038725.1 Actinosynnema sp. | reverse complement strand
CGGCGGTGCTCGCGGTGGCCGACCTGACGGTGCTGGTGGTGCCCGCCGAGGTGCGGGCCTGCGCGGCGGCCAGGGGCGTGGCCCGCAGGCTGGCCGAGCGGGGCGCGCGCACCCGAGCGCTCGTGCGGGTGCGGGCCTCCGGCGGGCTGAGCGCCCGGGAGGTGGCCGCCGCCGTGGGCGTGCCGCTGCTGACCCGGATGCGCGGTCAGCGCCAACTGGCCTCGGCCCTGGACCGGGGCCGCTTCCCGACGTCGACCCGAGGCCCGCTCGCGAAGGCGGCGACCACGGTCCTGGAGGTGCTCCGTGCGGGCTGATCACGCTCTCGACCGGGTGAACCCGGTGTTCATCCGGGTGGAGGTCCTGCACCGCTGCCACCCGGCCACGTCGCCGGTCCGGCGAGACCCCGGTCGGCGTTGTCCCACCGTTGGCCCGTCACGCCATTCCGGGGTTTGTCGCCGCGCTGGAGCGGTGATGCGCGGGCTTCCCGAAACGGGTGAATGCGCCGCGCTCACGGTGACGCACCCGAATTTCTTCACCGGTTGGATTCCACGTTCGGTGCGCGGATTCCTCGAACGGGTGGTTTTTCCGCCCGCGCTTCGCGACCGGGGAGGCCGTCGTGGGCGCTGATCTGGTGGAGCGGGTCCGGCGCAGGCTCGCGGAGGGCCGCGCCGAGCTCACCCCGTCGGCGGTCGCGGCGGCGGTGCGCGGCGAGGCGGGCGGGGTGCTCGGCGACGAGGAGGTCCTGCGCGCGATGTCCGAGCTGGGCCGCGAGTTCGCGGGCGCGGGCCTCCTCGAACCGCTGCTGCGCGCGCCCGGAACGACGGACGTGCTGGTCACCGCCCCGGACCAGGTGTGGGTCGACGGCGAGGACGGTCTGCGCCGCACCGACGTGGTCTTCCCCGACGAGCGGGCGGTCCGCAGGCTCGCCCAGCGGCTGGCCGTGGCGGCGGGCAGGCGCTTGGACGAGGCGGTGCCGCACGTGGACGGCTGGTTGCCCGGTGGGGTCCGCCTGCACGCCGTGCTGCCGCCGATCACCCGGAACACCTGCCTGTCCCTGCGCGTCCTGCGCCCAGCGACGCACGACCTGGCGGAGCTGCGGGCCAGGGGCGCGTTCAGCGCCGAGGTGGCCGAGGCCCTGCGCGCCCTGGTCCGCTCCCGCACCGCGTTCCTGGTGGTGGGCGGGACGGGCTCGGGCAAGACCACCCTGCTGGCCGCGCTGCTCGGCTGCGTCCCGCACGACCAGCGGGTGGTGTGCGTGGAGGACGCGGGCGAGCTGGAACCCGACCACCCGCAGGTGGTCCGCCTGGTGGCGCGGGCGGCGAACGTGGAGGGCGCGGGCGAGGTGACCGTCCGGGACCTGGTCCGCCAGGCGCTGCGGATGCGCCCGGACCGCATCGTGGTCGGCGAGGTGCGCGGGGCCGAGGTCTGCGACCTGCTCAGCGCGCTGAACACCGGTCACGAGGGCGGAGCGGGCACCCTGCACGCGAACTCCCCGGCCGAGGTCCCGGCCCGCCTGGAAGCGCTGGCCGCGCTCGGCGGCCTCGACCGGGTGGCGCTGCACAGCCAGGTGCTGGCGGCGCTCCGGGCCGTCCTGCACGTCCGCAGGACCCCGGAGGGCCGTCGCCTGGTGGAGATCGGCGTGTTCGAGCGCGCGGCGGGCGACCTCCGCGTGGTCCCGGTCTGGCGCCACGACACCGGCTGGCTGAACCGCGCGCTGCTGGAGCCGGGCCGATGACCGGGGAGGAGCCCGCCACACCCCGCTTCCGCGCCACCGCGGCCGTCCCGCGCTCCGCGGCCCGCCGCTCCGCTCCGCCGGTCCGCTGTGGTGTTCCGGTGCTGCGCGGTGCTCCGGCCCGGCG
The DNA here is from genome assembly GCF_052038725.1 of Actinosynnema sp. Classification (NCBI taxonomy): domain Bacteria; kingdom Bacillati; phylum Actinomycetota; class Actinomycetes; order Pseudonocardiales; family Pseudonocardiaceae; genus Actinosynnema; species Actinosynnema sp. Next base: position 16,702 of record NZ_JBQGCX010000417.1, on the reverse strand, counting down.
TTCGCGGGTGTCGACATGAGCCTGCTGCTGTTCGCGGTGGCCGTGCTGCTCCTGCCGTCCACCGCCCGAGGACGCCTGGAATCCTTGCGCGGCAAGCGGAACCCCCGCTTCGCCTTCCGCCTGACCACACCGCTGGTCGTGGGTGCCGGTGCGCTGCTGGGTCTGCTCCTGGGCCCGGCCGGTGCGGTGTCGGGCGTGGTGCTGGCCGCTGTCCTGTGGCAGGCGCACCGCGTCCGAGCCGCTCACCGGGCCGACCTGCTGGCGGCCGACGCCCTGGCGGAGGGGCTGCGCTCTTTCACCACCGAACTGCGCACCGGCGCCCACCCGGCGGGCGCGGCGCGGGCGGCGGCCCAGGACGCGGCGGAGCCCGCCGCGACCGCGCTGACCGCGATAGCGACGTCCACGGCGAGGGGAGGCGACGTGGTGTCCGCGCTGGCGGGCACCCCGGCCGCCCGCCTGGCCAGGGCGTGGCGCCTCGCGGACCACCACGGCGTGCCGCTGGCCGAGGTGCTCGACACCGCCCGCGCGGACCTGGAGCGCAGGACCGCCTTCACCCGGACCGTCCACGCCCGGATGGCCGGTCCGAGGACGAGCGCCGCGGTGCTGGCCGCGCTGCCGGTGCTGGGGGTCCTGCTGGGGCAGCTGTCCGGCACGTCCCCGCTGTCGATCCTGCGCGACACCCTGCCGGGACAAGCGCTCCTGCTGGTGGGCGTGCTGCTCCTGGTGGTGGGCCTGCGCTGGAGCGCCGGTCTGACCGGGAGCGCCGCATGAGCTTCCTGCTGCTGGCGCTGGCCGTGCTGGTCCTGCCGGGCAGGCGCTCCCCGTGCGCCCGCCTGCGCCCACCCGTCCCACCGACCGCACAACCCCGGCGTGCCAAGCGATCCCCACCGGATCCGCTGGCGCTGGCCGAGACCTGGGACCTGTTCGCGGCGGCGCTGCGCTCGGGCCTCCCGGTGCCGAGCGCGCTGCACGCCGTCCTGCCGGGAACCCCGCCGGGCGCGGCGGAGCGCCTGGGGCAGGTCCGCGACCTGCTTGCGCTGGGCGCGGACCCGGCGACGGCCTGGGACCCGGCCCTGGACCACCCGGCCACCGCGCCGCTCGCCAGGTCGGCCAGGAGAACCGCCCGTTCGGGGGCGGCGCTGGCCGATCAGGTGGCCCACTTGGCGGCGCGGCTCCGCGCGGGCGCCGCCGACGACGCGGAGAGCAGGGCCCAGCGGGCGGCGGTCCTGGTGGCGGGCCCGCTGTCCCTGTGCTTCCTGCCCGCGTTCCTGTGCCTGGGGGTGGCGCCGGTCCTGATCGGCATCGCCTCCGGATTGAACCGCTGACCGTCCACGATGGAGGATGAAGTGCTGGATGACCGAGGTGTGGCCACGCTGGAGTACGCCTTCTGCGCCCTGTGCGCGGCGGCTTTCGCCGGTGTCCTGTACGTGGTGATCTCCCAGGGCTGGGCCGCGAACGCCCTGAAGACGATCCTGGACCGAGCACTGGCGGGTGCGACATGAGAACCCGCCCGAACCGGGTGGCACTGGACGACCGGGGCTCGGTGACCGTCGAGCTGGCGCTGACGATGCTCACCGCGCTGCTGGTGCTGGCCTGCTGCGCGGAGGGCGTGCTGACCGTGGTCGACCACCTGCGCTGCACCGACGCCGCGCGGGAAGCCGCCCGCCTCATCGCCAGGGGGGACCCGGAGTCCGAGGCGCGGAAAGCGGTCGGGCGCATCGCCCCGGAGAACGCGACCCTGACCGTGACCGGGGAACCCGACGCGGTGACCGTGGAGGTGGCGGTGTCCTGGGTCAAGGCGCGCGCTTACGCGGTCCTGGAGACCGCGGACGTGGGAGTGGCCGACTGGTCGCCGGGCTCCTACGCGCCACCGGGTGACCACGACCCGCCGGACGGCATCCCTCCCGATGGCGCCCCGCCGGGTGGTTAGCGCTCACCGCCACGCGCTCTCCGGCGGTGGCCGCCCAAAGGGCCGGCCGCCGCCGGAGTGCCGGAGTGCCGGAGTGCCGGAGTGCCGGGCACGCGGTGGGTGTGGGCGCCAGGTGGGGCAAGCGTTTTCCTCTTGTCCGCGAGCGATCCGTTGAGGGGTGGGTGCGAATGCGTCTTGGAGACCGGGGGTCGGCCTCGGTGCTCGGCGCGGTGCTGGTGGTGGTGCTGGTGTCGTTGGCCGTGCTCGGCGTGCAGTTCGGGGCGGCGGTCGTGGTGCGGCATCGGGTGGTCGCGGCTGCTGATCTCGCTGCGCTTGCCGCGGCCGGGCGGTTGGTGGAGGGGGACGGCGCGGCCTGCGGGTGGGCTGAGCGGGTCGTTCGGGAGATGGGGGTGGTGCTGGAGCGGTGTTCGGTGCGCGAGTGGGAGGTGGCCGTCTCGGTGTCCGGGCCCGCCAGCCTGTTCGGCACGCCCGTCGGGCGCGCCCGAGCCGGGCCCTGACCGTGACCGGAATCGGTGGTCGAGCCTCGCTCGTGTCCTTGTCCGCCTTGGTGCGGACTCGGCGTGCTGGCCGTCCGTCGCACCGTTCTCGTGGTCGCTCCTCGGGCCCGTGGCGCGACGAGCGGTCGTCTCGCCACGGTGAGCGGGTTCACAGTTTGGGGATTCGGGGGTTTGCGCGGGGGTGGTGGGGGTGTGCGGCGTTCAGCGCGGCGAAGTCGGTCTTGGCGCTCGCCGTGCCCGAGCGACCAGTTGTCGACTCGCGGGTTACCGAGGGGGTGGGTCGTGCCGTTAGTTCAAGTGGCGGCACCGGACGGTGTCGCGTCACACCGCCCCGACGCAGAGTCGCGGTTTTCGAGGAGGCGAACCCAAGATGGAGTGGTCGGAGAGCTGGCGCGGAGCGTTCCGCATCGAGCTGCGCGCGGAGGCGGTCAACCTCGCGTGGCACGGCTGGCCGGTGCTCCCCGGTACCTACCCCTCGGGTGACGGCTGGCTCGGGCGCGACCAGGTCGAGGCGAGCGGGCCCGTTCCGGTGCACGCCGACTGGCGCGAGCGGATCGGCACGCTGCCCGAGCAGGTCGCCACCTGGTGGACCGGCGGGTCCTACACGATCCTGCTCGCCACCGGGCACGGCGTGGACGCCGTCGAGGTGAACGCCGAGCTGGGCAAGCGGGCCGCCGTCGCGCTGCGCACCGCCGGCGCGCCCGCGCCGATCGTGGCCACGCCGGACGGGCGGTGGATGTTCCTGGTGCGGTCCGGCGGTGTCGTCCGGGAGGACCTCGCCGCGCGCGGCGTCGTCCACCGGGCGCGCGGCGAGCACATCACGCTCCCGCCCTCGCCCGCGCGGCACGGGGTCGTGCACTGGCGGGTCAAGCCGCAGGTGTGCGGGTGGCAGCTCCCCGAGCCCGGCACCGTGCTCGACGCCATCGGCTCCGCCCTGGCCGTGCGCCACGACGGGCTCGTCGCCCTCGAGTCCTGAGGGACGACGGGGACCGGGGCCTGACGGCTAACCGGGAGCTGGAGCTTGACGGCTGCCGGGAACTGGGGCCTGACGGCCAGCCGGGAACTGAGGCCCGGCTGCCGTGGGGAACCGAGTCCTGATGCGACCGAGGCCTGCGCCAGGGACATGCGACCGGGGCCAGAAACGGGCCAGGTCGCCGGAGGCGGTACGCGCCACCACTGACGTGGCACCGAGGGGACCGGTACCCCCGAGGTGCTGCGCCGTCGCCGGGGGAGCCCGGCGGCGGTGAAGCAGGAGAGAACCGCACCACGGTTGCGCCAGTGCCATGGCGTCGCCAGTTCCACCCGCAGGAAGCACACCCACCCGCATGACCGGTTCCACCCGCGATGCCTGCTTCACCCGCGATGCCAGTGCCATGGCGTCAGCGGTTCAACGCGCGGTACCAGCCTCGCCTGCCAGACCAGCACCAGAACCACCAGAACCAGAACCAGCACCAGCAGCTCCACCAGAACCACCCAGCCGGTCGGGCTGGGCGTCGGGGGGTGGGTTTCCCACCGCTCTGAGGACGACGTCCAGCACGGCCGCGCCACCCGCCTTGTCCAGCGGATCGTTGCCGTTGCCGCACTTCGGCGACTGCACGCAGGACGGGCACCCCGCAGGGCACGCGCACGAGGAGATGGCCTCCCGCGCCGCGGCCAACCACGGGACCACCGCGGCGAAACCGCGGTCGGCGAATCCGGCTCCACCCGGATGACCGTCGTGCACGAACACCGTCGCCTCCCCGGTGTCCTGGTGCAGCGCGGTCGACACCCCGCCGATGTCCCACCGGTCGCAGGTCGCGAAGAGCGGTAGCAGGCCGATCGCCGCGTGCTCGGCGGCGTGCAGCGCGCCGGGGACGGTCGCCGGAGCCAGACCGGCGCCTCCCGGCGCGCTGCCCAGCAACGACTCGTCCACCGTGTACCAGACCGCCCGCGTGCGCAGCACCTGCGGCGGCAGGTCCAGCGGCACCTGGTCGACCACCTGGCCGGACGGCAGCTTCCGCAGGTACGACACCACCTGCGAGGTCACCTCGACCTCGCCCAGGCACACCCGCACCCCGGCGAACCGCCGCTCCTGCTCGACCCGCACCACCACGATGTCCTTGGTGTCCCGCGCCGTCGTGCTCCAGTCCGGGCGCTCCGCGCGCACCAGCGCGATCCCGGCCTCCAGGTCCAGCGAGTCCACCACGTACGACTCGCCCTGGTGCAGGTACACCGCGCCCTCGTGCACCGTCCAGTGCGCCGCCGCCGGGTCGACCGTGCCGAGCACCCGCCCGGTGTCGCCCTCCACGACCACGACCTGCTCGCCGCCCGACCCCCGGATGTCCACCTGCCCCTGCGGGCGCTCCCGCGCCGTCCAGTACCAGCCGCCGTTGGGCCGCCGCCGCAGCACCCGGTCCGCGACCAGCCCGTCCACCACCTCGCGCGCGCCCTCCCCGAACCCCGCCAGGCACTCCTCGGTCAGCGGCAGCTCCGCCGCCGCGCACGCCAGGTGCGGGGCCAGCACGTACGGGTTCGACGGGTCCAGCACGGTCGCCTCCACCGGCCGCCGCAGCACCGCCTCCGGGTGGTGCGCCAGGTACGTGTCCAGCGGGTCGTCCCGCGCCACGAACACCACCAGCGAGTCCCCGCCCGACCGGCCCGCGCGCCCCGCCTGCTGCCAGAACGACGCCAGCGTGCCGGGGAACCCGGCCACCACCACCGCGTCCAGCCCGGCGATGTCCACGCCCAGCTCCAGCGCGTTCGTCGTCGCCACCCCGAGCAGGTCCCCGCTCGCCAGCGCCTTCTCCAGCGCCCGCCGCTCCTCCGGCAGGTACCCGCCCCGGTACGCGGCGACCCGCCCCGGCAGCTCCGGGTCCACCTCGGCCAGCACCCGCCGCGCGCCCATCGCGGTCAGCTCCGCCCCGACCCGCGACCGCACGAACGCCAGCGACCGCGCCCCCTCGACCACCAGGTCCGCCAGGATGCGCGCCGTCTCCGCGCCCGCCGACCGCCGCACCGGCGCGCCGTTCTCACCCTCCAGCTCGGACAGCAGCGGCGGCTCCCACAGCGCCACCACCCGCCCCGCGCGCGGCGACCCGTCCTCCACCACCGCCGCGCACGGCTTCCCCACCAGCCGCTCCGCCGACGCCGCGGGCTCGGCCACGGTCGCCGACGCCAGCACGAACACCGGGTCCGCCCCGTACCGCCGCGCCACCCGCCGCAACCGCCGCAGCAGCAGCGCCACGTGCGAGCCGAACACGCCCCGGTACGCGTGGCACTCGTCCACCACCACGTAAGCGAGCTTGCGGAAGAACCGGATCCACCGCGCGTGGTTCGGCAGCACGCCCCGGTGCAGCATGTCCGGGTTGCTGAACACCCAGTTCGCGTGCGCCCGCACCCAGTCCCGCTCGTCCATCGCGGTGTCCCCGTCGAACGAGGCCGCCCGCACCCCCGGAACCGCCAGCTCCTCCACCGCGCGGATCTGGTCCGCTCCCAGCGCCTTCGTCGGCGACAGGTACAGAGCAGTTGCCCGCCCGTCCGCCACGAGCGCGCTCAGCACCGGCAGCTGGTAGGCCAGCGACTTGCCCGACGCGGTGCCGGTCGCCACCACCACGTCCCGCCCCGACCACGCCAGCTCCGCCGCCCGCGCCTGGTGCGACCACGGCGCGGGCACACCCCGCTCCACCAGTGCGGACACCACCTCGGGGGCCGCCCAGGACGGCCACGGGACCTCCCGCGCGTCCTGTCCGGGCAGCTCCTCGGCGTGCGTCAGCGGGGCCTCGCCGAGCGGAACCCCGGCGAGCACCCGGTCCAGCAGTCGACGTCCCTGGTTCGCCACAGGCGGCAGCTAAGCACACCGGTCCACGATCACGGCGGCTTCCTGCGTTGATAACGGTGCGTGCACGGATTGAGACGCACTGTCGCCCCCGGCCCGGAGGTGAATAGACTCCGCCGCTATCGCATCCAATGAGGGATGGATCACGTCGCGTCGGGACAGACCGGGTGTAGGCGGCCCGTGCCGAAGCGGTCGTCGAGGCACCCTCGTTGGGCTCATCACTCAACCAGGAGGACGGATGTCCCGGCAATTCCTCGCGGAGGGCATAGAGCTCTCCGGAGGTGATCGCGGCCTCGTCGCCGCGGTCGCCGTGGTCGCCCTGGCCGCTCTCGTAGTCGGAGCTGTCCTGCTCAAGGAGGTGCTGGCCGCGGGCCAGGGCACCGCCAAGATGCAGGACATCGCCAAGGCGGTCCAGGAAGGCGCTTCGGCCTACCTCAACCGGCAGTTCCGGACCCTCGGCATCTTCGTCGTCGTGGTCTTCGCCCTGCTGTTCCTGCTCCCGGCCGAGGACACCGGCGAGCGGATCGGCAGGTCGCTGTTCTTCATCGTGGGCGCCGCGTTCTCGGCGACCATCGGCTACCTGGGCATGTGGCTGTCCACGCGCGCGAACGTGCGCGTGGCGGCGGCGGCCCAGGCGGGCCAGAGCGGGCGCGAGAAGGCCATGCGGGTGGCGTTCCGCACCGGCGGCGTGGTCGGCATGTTCACCGTCGGCCTCGGCCTGTTCGGCGCGGCGGTCGTCGTGCTGGTCTACGCGGGCCAGGCCCCGAGGGTCCTGGAGGGCTTCGGGTTCGGCGCCGCGCTGCTGGCCATGTTCATGCGCGTCGGCGGCGGCATCTTCACCAAGGCCGCCGACGTCGGCGCCGACCTGGTCGGCAAGGTCGAGCAGAACATCCCGGAGGACGACCCGCGCAACGCCGCCACCATCGCCGACAACGTCGGCGACAACGTGGGCGACTGCGCGGGCATGGCCGCCGACCTGTTCGAGTCCTACGCGGTCACCCTCGTCGCCTCGCTGATCCTCGGCACGGCGGCGTTCGGCGCGCAGGGCCTGCTGTTCCCGCTGATCGTGCCCGCCATCGGCGTGGTCACGGCGGTCATCGGCGTGTACATCACCGGCGCCCGACCGGGTGAGAGCGGCCTGTCGGCGATCAACCGCTCGTTCTACATCTCGGCGGTCATCTCGGCGGTGCTGTGCACGGTCGCCGCGTTCGCGTTCCTGCCCGGCACGTTCGCCGAGCTGGGCGGCGTCAGCGCGGAGATCGCCGCCACCGAGGGCAACCCGGCCGTGATCGCCGCCGCCGCCGTCCTCATCGGCATCGTGCTCGCGGGCGTCATCCTGTGGCTGACGGGCTACTACACCGGCACCGAGCACAAGCCCGTCAAGGAGGTCGGCCGCACCTCGCTGACCGGCGCGGCCACCGTGATCCTGTCCGGCATCTCGCTCGGCTTCGAGTCCGCCGTGTACACCGCGCTGGTGATCGGCGCGGCCGTGTACGGCGCGTTCCTGCTGTCCGGCTCGGTGATCGTGGCGCTGTTCGCGGTCGCGCTCGCCGGCTGCGGCCTGCTGACCACGGTCGGCGTCATCGTCGCCATGGACACGTTCGGCCCGGTCTCCGACAACGCCCAGGGCATCGCCGAGATGTCCGGCGACGTCGACGGCGAGGGCGCGCAGGTCCTCACCGAGCTGGACGCGGTCGGCAACACCACCAAGGCCATCACCAAGGGCATCGCGATCGCCACGGCGGTGCTCGCCGCGGCTGCCCTGTTCGGGTCCTACAAGGACGCCATCGAGAAGGCGCTCGTCGAGGTCGGCGGTGTGTTCGAGGCGCAGGACTTCGTGGCGTTCACGCCGAACGTCCTGGTCGGACTGGTGATCGGCGCGGCCGTGGTGTTCATGTTCTCGGGCCTCGCGGTCAACGCGGTGACCCGCGCGGCGGGCGCCATCGTGTTCGAGGTGCGCCGCCAGTTCCGCGACAACCCCGGCATCATGGACGGCACCACCAAGCCCGAGTACGGCCGCGTCGTGGACATCTGCACCAGGGACTCGCTGCGGGAGCTGGCCACGCCCGGCCTGCTCGCGGTGATGGCCCCCATCGCGGTCGGCTTCGGCCTCGGCGTCGGGCCGCTCGCGGGCTACCTGGCGGGCGCGATCGCCACCGGCACGCTGATGGCGGTGTTCCTGGCCAACTCCGGTGGTGCCTGGGACAACGCCAAGAAGCTCGTCGAGGACGGCCACCACGGCGGCAAGGGCTCCGACGCGCACGCCGCCACGGTCATCGGCGACACCGTCGGCGACCCGTTCAAGGACACCGCCGGTCCCGCGATCAACCCGCTGATCAAGGTGATGAACCTGGTCTCGGTGCTGATCGCGCCCGCCGTCGTGACGTTCTCGATCGGCGCGGACGCCTCGGCCCCCATCCGCTACGGCATCGCGGCGGTCGCCGTCGGCGTCGTGGTGGCGGCGGTCGTGGTGTCCAAGCGGCGCGGCACGGTCATCGGCGACGAGCCCGCCGACCCGCCGTCGGGCTCGCCCAGCGTGCCCGCGCAGGCGACCGTCACCGACCCCGTCCAGGCCCGCGCCACGGGTGGCGCCGCCTAGTCGGAGCCACCCGGAAAGGTCCGATCGGCAGTGGGGAGCACCACCCCGTGGTGCTCCCCCTCGGGGTCGTTCGGTGGAATGGGGGGCGAGCACCGACCACCCGCCTACCCAGGAGGCCGACATGAGAGCCCGTCTCGTCACCGCCGTCGCCGCCTCGGCGCTCTCCGCGTGCCTGCTCGCGGGCTGCACCGGGCAGGACTCCGAGCCGACGCCGACCACGAGCAGCACGTCCACCTCGGCCTCGCCGGAGCAGCTGGCCGCCGACTACCTGGACAAGGTGTGCTCGGCGACCTCGGCGTTCGCCACCGTGCAGAAGACCCCGCCGGGCGCGGACGTCACCGACCCCGGCAAGCGCAAGGAGCTGATGGCCGTCTACATGGGCCAGTTCGGCGAGGCGTTCACCAGGAGCGCGACCGAGCTGCGGGCCGTCGGCGAGTCGCCCGTCGCGGGTGGTGACCAGGTCGTGGAGAAGATGGCGGGCACCTTCACCGAGATGGCCACGGTGTTCACCGACGCCAAGACCGCCGTGGAGCAGGCCGACGCGAACGACCAGTACGGCGGTCTCGCGCCCGCCAGGGACGCGCTCGCCAAGCTCGCGGACTTCAGCGTGCCGCTGAAGGAGGTCGAGTCCACGCCGGAGCTGGCCGCCGCCGCGCGCAAGGCCCCGAAGTGCCAGGCGCTGCGCACCGCCAGCCCGTCACCCTCCGCGACCGCGGGCGCACCCGCGGCCGAGTCCTCCGCCCCGCCGTCGACCTCGTGAGCTGACGGGTAGGTTCCCCCAGGTCAGGAAAGTCTTGCCGTGGGGGGTTCAGGGGTTGTGAGGGTTCGCTTCGCCGTGGTCGGCGCGTCACTCTCCGCAGCGGTCGTGCTGGTCGGCTGCTCCAGCGCGATCACCGGTGCGGCCGTGCCGGAGTCCGGCGGTTCCGGGGCGGACGCCTCGACCGCGCCCACCTCGAAGAGCTCGTCGGGCGGTTCCGGGAAGGGCTCGGTCCAGGAGTGGGTCGACACCTTCTGCGCGGGGAGCGCGCCCGTCTTCGAGCTGAGCGGCGAGTTCTTCGTCGCGGCTAATAAGCTGCCGTCGAAGGACTACGCCGCGCTCAAGTCCACGATGATCGGTTACTTCCAGCAGGTCGCCCCCGAGCTGGAGGACCTGGGCGAAGAGCTCGACGCCCTCGGCGCGCCCAGCGGCTCCACCACCGCGCTGCACGAGGAGGCGGTCGAGTACTTCCGCAGCACCGCCGGGTTCGTGCGCAAGGCCATGACCGGGATGGCCCCGCTCGACCCCGCCGACCCCGCCTTCGCGACGAAGCTGAACAAGGTCGAGGGCGGCAAGGAGGCCAATCCGGGGCTCGCGGTCAAGCTCGCGAACAAGCTCGCCGCCGACCCGGCGTTCAAGCCCGCGTTCACCGCGTCCTCGGACTGCGAGGCCATGAACCGGGTGCTGACCGAGTACGCCTCGGTGCTGAAGGGCTGAGGTCCCGGAGGGGCGGGGACGCAGACCGGGGACGCGGACCGAGGTCGCAGGCCGCGCCCGACCGGGTGCGCCGGTCGGCGGAGCCTGGTCGGTGGTCGGGCGGCTCGCTACCTTGTGCGAGATCACCTCACTCGTCCGGGGGTACGCACCGTGAAGCACCACTCCGCCGTCGGCGCGCTGCTCGTCGCCGCCGTCGCGCTGTCCGCCTGCTCGTCCGGTCCCACCGACCCGGCCGCGTCCCCGTCCTCGGGGCCCGCGTCCTCCGGGACCTCGGCGCCCGCGTCGTCCTCGGCCGCCGCCACGCCCTCGGGCGACAAGGTCACCGCGTGGGCGGAGGCCTACTGCGGACTGGTCGGAGGTTACGCGCTCGGCCTCAAGGCGTACCAGGAGAAGCACGTCCAGCTGCCGAACGTGACCGACGTGGTGGAGCGCAACAAGGCGCAACTGGCGGCTTTCACGGAATTCATCTCCAAGTTGGAGATCGATTTCAAGGCCGCCGAGGGCGAGTTCGAGAAGGTCGGCGTCCCGCTGCCGGGGGCCGAGGAGCTGCACGGCGAGGTCGCCGAGATGCTCGACCAGGTCAACGGCCAGCTCGGGCAGGCCAAGCAGCAGGTCGCGGCGCTCGACCCCAACGACCCCGACTTCGAGCAGGCGGTGTCCGGGGCCGGTGGCCTGGACGGCGCGAGCGCCCTGCTCGCGCACGGTGAGAAGGTCTCCGGCGTCCCCGAGTTGGAGCAGGCCATGACCACGGCGCCGAAGTGCGTCGAGATCCAGCGGCAGATCGGCGGCTGAGCGCGGTCCCGGCGCGCACCCCTCAAAAGATCGAATTCGCCGGTGGAATGGTCTCTGGACCAAGTGGAAAACGATCTGTACCTTTTCGCGGGGGAGGTTTTCACTCGCTTGGGGGTATCTTTTCCATGAAGTTCCGCGTTTCCCTGGTCGGCGCAGCCCTGGCCTCGGCCGCCGTGCTCTCCGCGTGCTCGTCCGGCACCGAGGGCACGGCCTCGCCCGCGAGCGGCGCCCCGGCGACCTCGTCCTCCGCGCCCGCGCCCGCAGGGTCCGCCTCGGCCGCCCCGACCTCGGCGAGCGCCAAGGCGGGCGGCGGTGACAACACGAAGGCGGTCGACTGGGCGGGGGAGCTCTGCACCACCTTCACCGGCATGGTCGACCGCAGCCTCGTGATGCTCAAGGACGTCAGCTCCGAGATGGAGAAGGGCAACCTCGACGGCTACCGGAGCGCGGTGCTGGACTACCTCAGCGGCACCGAGACCGCGATGTCCGGCTCGCTGGGGAAGCTGAACGAGCTGGGCGCGCCCACCGCGAGCTCCACCGCGCTGCACGCGGAGATGGTCGAGTTCCTGGAGGGCGCGGGCGCGGAGTCCGGCGCCGCCGCGAGGAAGATGCGGGGGCTGGCCGTCACCGACCCGGCCTTCGCGGAGCAGATGGGCGCGCTCGACCAGGGCCAGGGCGGGTCCGACGTGCTGCTGAAGCACCTGGAGAACGCCGAGAAGGACCCGGAGCTGGCCCTCGCCTTCGCCGCGGCCAAGCCGTGCCAGGAGATGGAGTCCGAGCTCGGCCAGATGCCGGGGAGCGGCTGAGCCGCCGCTGTCGAGCCGCCTCATGCTTCAAATTCCCCTGAACGGACGTACTTTGGGCACGCTGCAATAACTCAGTCGATCTTTGTCGGACCCGCTATGTACCTTCCGGGAAGATTTTTTAACTCTTCTGGGGGTACTAGCTAGTGAAGCGTCACCTGTCCGTCACGTCTGTGCTGCTCTCCGCGACCCTCGTGCTCGCCGCCTGCGGCACGGGCGCCGACGGCGCCGCCCCCGCGAGCAGCTCCGCTGCCGTGTCCGCGGCCCCGGCCTCCGCGCAGGTCGACGACGGCGAGCGCGAGGCGCGCTGGGCCGCCTCCTTCTGCACCGCCCTCGGCGGCCGGGCCAAGGCCGCCGTCGAGCTGATGCAGAAGATGTTCTCGCAGGCCGTGTCGGCGGGGGAGGACGTGAGCGAGGCCGACATGCAGGCCGTGCAGAAGGACCTGCTGGTCGAGTTCATGGAGGACGGCGCGAAGGAGAGCCTCGACGCCGCGAAGCAGCTGGAGGGGATCGGCGCGCCCGCCGTGGTCGGCGAGGAGTTCCACCAGCAGCTCATCACCCTGCTCAAGACCTCCGGCGACGAGGCCGCGGCGGCGGTGGAGAAGGTCAAGGCGCTCGACCCGACCAGCCCTGCCTTCGAGGCCGAGCTGGACGAGCTGTCCGAGGGGAGCACCGCCGAGACGCTGGTCGCGCCCCTGCAGGAGGTCGGCAAGAGCAAGCCCGAGCTCAACGAGGTGCTGGAGAAGACCCCCGAGTGCGTGGACGTCGTCAAGCAGATGTCCGCGATCGCGGGGAAGTGACCCGGCGCCCACACGGGCGTCAACGGGTCGAATTTCACACGAAAGAGTGAGATCGGGGCGGTTCGGCGAACCGCCCCGCCCGCGTCGGAGACTGGCCGGCGTCGAACGCCTGTTCTACGCTGCCGGGTCGTGGGGCAACAGCTGTCCTTCTACTCGGCCGAGGCGCGGCGACCGGGCGTCGACGACCTGGCCGGCCTGCTCTGCGGGCCGGGCCGGGTGCTCGGCTTCGCCAGGGGGCGGGCCGCCCGCCTCACCGCCGTCCTCGCCGACCCCTGGCGCGGGCCCGCGCTCGTCGCGGCCCTCGCCGAGCGCGGCGTCCAGGCCGAGTCCGGCGCGCCCGAACCGGTCGGCGACCCCGAGCCGCCCGCGGCCGGGCAGGAGCCGGGAGCCCAGCCCCCGGTGCAGGTCAGGACCCCTTTCCGGACCGACCTCGCCCCGCTCGCCGCGCACTGGCTGCTCGCGGGGGCCAAGGTCGTCCCGAGCGGGTTCACCCCGCACGGCGGCGTGCTGCGGCTGTGGGCGCTCACCTCGGGCCGCTGGGTCGAGCCGGGCTACCTGCTCGGCCTCGACCCGGACGCGCCGGACACCCACGAACCGCTCCGCGCGGCCCACGCCTCGGCCGGGCTGCCCGCCGCGCTGCTCACCCCGAAGTCGGGCGGACCGGCTTTGCGGGTGACCGGCCGAAGGCGGTTGGAACGGCTCTCCGAGCTGGTCGGACGTGCTCCGACCGGGGTCGGGGACCGCACCTGGCCCGCCGCTTAGCGGCTCGTCCTGGGGGAAGTTCAGGCACAGTTGTGTCACCCTGTCCCGACCAGGGCAGCCCTGCGGCGGTCGCCGGGCAGTGCACACTGGCGGGTCGGGAACACAGTGGTCGAAGAGAGCAGGACGGCGTGGCTGGATCGACGCGAACGAGGAAGAGCACCGGGGGAAGTGCGGACGGCAACCGGCGGTTGGTGATCGTCGAGTCGCCCACCAAGGCGCGCAAGATCGCGTCCTACCTCGGCAACGGCTTCGTCGTGGAGTCGTCGAAGGGGCACATCCGGGACCTGCCGCGCGGCGCGGCCGACGTGCCCGCCAAGTACAAGGGCCAGCCCTGGGCGCGGCTCGGCGTGGACGTCGACCACGACTTCGAGCCGCTCTACATCGTCACCCCGGACAAGAAGTCGACCGTCGCGGAGCTCAAGGAGCTGCTCAAGGGCGTCGACGAGCTCTACCTCGCGACGGACGGCGACCGCGAGGGCGAGGCGATCGCCTGGCACCTGCTGGAGACCCTCAAGCCCTCGGTCCCGGTGCGCCGCATGGTGTTCCACGAGATCACCGAGCCCGCGATCCTCGCCGCCGCCGCCAGCCCGCGCGACCTCGACCTGAGCCTGGTCGACGCGCAGGAGACCCGCCGCATCCTGGACCGCCTCTACGGCTACGAGGTCAGCCCCGTGCTGTGGAAGAAGGTCATGCCGAAGCTGTCGGCGGGCCGCGTCCAGTCGGTGGCCACCCGCATCGTGGTCGAGCGCGAGCGCGAGCGGATGAAGTTCGTGACCGCCTCGTTCTGGGACGTCTCGGCGACCATCGACGCGGGCCCCGAGGCCACCCCGCGCCAGTTCGCGGGCAGGCTCGTCTCCGTCGACGGCACCAGGCTCGCCACCGGCCGCGACTTCGGCTCCGACGGCCGCCTCAAGGACGGCGTCGAGGTCAAGGTGCTGGACGAGGCGCACGCCCGCGCCATCGCCGAGGGCCTGACCGGCGCGGCCATGCGCGTGGCCTCCGTCGAGGAGAAGCCCTACACGCGCAAGCCGTACCCGCCGTTCATGACCTCCACGCTCCAGCAGGAGGCGGGCCGCAAGCTCCGCTTCTCCGCCGACCGCACGATGCGGGCCGCGCAGAAGCTGTACGAGAACGGCTACATCACCTACATGCGAACCGACAGCACCGCGCTGTCGGAGACCGCCATCACCGCGTCCCGCGCCCAGGCCACCGACCTGTACGGCGCGCAGTACGTGGCCAAGGAGCCCAGGCAGTACACCCGCAAGGTCAAGAACGCCCAGGAGGCGCACGAGGCCATCCGCCCGGCGGGCGAGGTCTTCCGCACCCCCGGCCAGGTGGCCCGCGAGCTGGACTCCGACGAGTACAAGCTCTACGAGCTGATCTGGCAGCGCACCATCGCCTCCCAGATGGCCGACGCGCGCGGCAACACCACGAGCGTGCGAGTCGCGGGCCGCACCGGCGGCGGCGAGGACGTGCTGTTCGCCTCCTCCGGCCGCACGATCACGTTCGCGGGCTTCCTCAAGGCGTACGTGGAGACGGTCGACTCGGAGGCGGGCGGCAACGCCGACGACGCCGAGTCCCGGCTGCCGCAGCTGGTCGCCGAGCAGCCGGTGCGCGCCGCCGAGCTGTCCGCCGACGGCCACTCGACCTCGCCGCCGCCGCGCTTCACCGAGCCCAGCCTGATCAAGACCATGGAGGACCTGGGCATCGGCCGCCCGTCCACCTACGCGTCGATCATCAGCACCATCCAGGACCGCGGCTACGTGTGGAAGAAGGGCTCCGCGCTGGTGCCCTCCTGGGTGGCGTTCGCGGTGGTCGGGCTGCTGGAGCAGCACTTCGGCAGGCTGGTCGACTACGACTTCACCGCCGCGCTGGAGGACGAGCTCGACGGCATCGCCGAGGGTCGCCAGGAGCGCACCACCTGGCTGTCCGGCTTCTACTTCGGCGGCGACGTCGGCCCCGAGTCCTCGATCGGCCGCTCCGGCGGGCTCAAGAAGCTGGTCGGCTCCAGCGTCGAGGAGATCGACGCCCGCGAGATCAACTCGATCCCGCTGTTCAGCGACGAGGGCGGGCACACCGTCGTGGTCCGGGTCGGCCGGTACGGGCCGTACCTGGAGCGCGAGGTCGACGGCGCGTCGCAGCGGGCGAACCTGCCCGACGACCTGCCGCCGGACGAGCTGAGCCTGGAGATCGCGGAGAAGCTGTTCGCGACCCCGCAGGAGGGGCGCTCGCTGGGCAACGACCCGGCGACCGGGCACGAGATCGTGGCCAAGGAGGGCCGCTTCGGGCCGTACGTCACCGAGGTGCTGCCCGAGCCCGCCGAGGGCAAGAAGGCCGCGAAGCCGCGCACCAGCTCGCTGTTCAAGTCCATGTCGCTGGACACCGTGACGCTGGAGGACGCGCTGCGGCTGCTGTCCCTGCCGCGCGTGGTCGGCGCCGACCCGGAGTCCGGCGCGGAGATCACCGCGCAGAACGGCCGGTACGGGCCGTACCTCAAGCGCGGCACCGACTCGCGGTCGCTGACCACCGAGGACCAGCTGTTCACGGTGACCCTGGACGAGGCGCTGAAGATCTACGCCGAGCCCAAGAAGCGCGGTCGCGCGGCGGCGGCCCCGCCGCTCAAGGAGCTGGGGAACGACCCGGTGTCCGGCAAGCCGATGGTGGTCAAGGAGGGCCGCTTCGGCCCGTACGTGACCGACGGCGAGACCAACGCCTCGCTGCGCAAGTCGGACAACGTGGAGACGCTGTCCGACGAGCGGGCCTCCGAGCTGCTGGCGGAGAAGCGGGCCAAGGGGCCGAGCACGAAGAAGAAGCCCGCGGCCAGGACGGCGAAGGCCGCCGCGAAGCCCGCGGCGAAGAAGCCCGCCGCGAAGAAGACCCCGGCGAAGTCGAAGGGCTGAGGACCGTGGCCGCAGCGGCGGGTGGGGACGGCGGGCTGTTCGGACCGGACGGCACGCAGGCCCCGCCGCCGCCCGCCGCGTTCCCCGACCCGCTCGCCGGGCTGGTCACCGGCGAGCTGCCCTGGGCGCTGCCCGCGCCCGAGGTCCCCGAGGTCCGGGCCGCCGTGACCTGGACCGCCGCGCCGGTCGCGCCTCCCGCCCCCGCGCCGCCACGGGGGACGGCGCGCTCGACCGGGGCGGGCGGACGTCCGCGCACCGCGCTCCCGCCGTCCGGCCGCGCCGGGACCGGGAGGCGGGCGCCGCCGCCCGGTCGCCCGGCCGTCCCGCCCCC
>NZ_JBQGCX010000416.1:0-5008 GCF_052038725.1 Actinosynnema sp. | reverse complement strand
TGCTGGTCGGGGCGGCGCGGCCGGTGCCGCACCGGGTCGACGTGGCCCGGTTGCGCCGCGACGCCGAGGCGGGCGGCGCGGTGCTGGACCTGCTGCCGCTGACCGACTCGGCCGTCACCAGCGTGGTCGGCGAGCTGGTCGGGGCCGCGCCGGGGCCGGGGCTGCGGCGGGTCGCGGCGCGCGCGGGCGGCAACCCGCTGTACGTGCGGGAGGTCGCCGACGCGCTGGTGCGCGAGCGGGCGGTGCTGGTGTCGGCCGGGATCGCCGAGGTCGCCCCGGACGTGCTCGACCGCACCCCGGTGTCGCTGGTGTCGGCGGTGGCCGACCGGCTGGACTTCCTGACCGACCCGACCAGGCAGGTGCTGCGCTGGGCGGCGCTGCTGGGCGGCGAGTTCTCCGTGGAGGACCTGTCGGTGGTGCTGGCCAGGCCCGTGCCGGACCTGCTGGGCGCGTTCACCGAGGCGGTCGCGGCCGGGGTGCTGCGCGACGCGGGGTCGCGGATGGCGTTCCGGCACCCGGTGATCCGGCAGGCCCTGTACGAGGGCACCCCGTCCGCGCTGCGCACCGCGCTGCACCAGCAGGCCGCGCGGGCGCTCGCCGAGTCCGGGGCGCCCGCCGAGCACGTGGCCGGGCAGCTGATGGCCGCGGCGGGCGAGGTGGACGCGTGGGCGGTGCGCTGGGTGGTCGGCAACGCGCAGCCGCTCGGGGACCGGGCCCCGCTGGTCGCGGTGGAGCTGCTGCAGCGGTGCCTGGCCTCGCCGCGCGCCCCGCAGGACACCCGGTCGGCGCTGGCCGCGCGGCTGAGCTCGGTGCTGTTCCGGGTGGGCCGGGACGCCGAGGCCGAGGAGCACGCCCGGCGCGCGCTGCCCGGTCTGCGCGACGCCGACCAGGTCGCCAAGGCCCGCTGGACGCTGGCGTACGTGCCCTACCGGGCGTCCCGGCCGCGCGCCGCGCTGGCGGAGCTGCGGGACGCGCTGGCCGACCCGGTGCTCACCGACACCTGGCGGGCGCGGCTGCTGTCGCTGCTGTCGCTGGTGCAGCGGGCCGGGGTCGGGGACCTGGACCAGGCTGCGGTGAGCGCGCGACAGGCCATCGCGGTGGGCGAGCGGGCGGGCGACCCGTTCGCGATCGGGCAGGCGCTGGAGGTGCTGTGGCAGGTGGAGGCGGTGCGGCGGGACTACGCGCGGGCCGTCGGCTACCTGGACCAGGCGCTCGACGTGGTCGGCACGGACGTGGCGCTGGCCGACCTGCGGCTGGTGCTGCTGGACAACCGGGTGTTCACGCTCCAGTGCCTGGACCGGCTGGACGAGGCCGGGCAGGTGCTGGAGCAAGCGTTCCGGGTGGCCGGTCCGGGCACGCCGGTCGCCGGGTTGCAGGTGGCGTCGGCGGTGCACGGGTTCTGGCTGGGCGACTGGGACGGGGCGGTGGCGCGGCTCGGGGCGGTCATGGCGGACGCGGAGGAGTTCACCGGGTTCGGGCTGCGCGAGGGCGGGCCGGTGCTGCTGCTGCACGGGGTGGCCGCGCTGATCGCCGCGCACCGGGACGACGGGGCGGCGCTGGCCGCGCACCTGGCGGCGGGGGCGAACCTGCCGCTGGTCACGGCGGCGGACCGGGAGAACTGCGACTTCCTGGTGGCGGCCGAGGCGATGGGGGCGGCGCGGGCCGGTGACGAGGCGGGGGCGGTGCAGCTGCTCGGGGCGATCCTGGACACCCGGTTCGCGCAGATGATGCTGCGGCACCAGTGGTTGCCGGACCTGGTGCGGTTGGCGCTGGCCTGCGGGGACCGGGCCACGGCGCGCGAGGCCGTCGAGGCGTGCGAGGCGGAGGCGGCGCGGGAGAGCACGACGGCGCGGGCGGCGGCTGCGGCGCGGCGGTGCCGGTGCGTGCTGGAGGGCGACGCGGACGGGCTGGCCGAGGTCGCCGGGCACTACCGGCGGGCCGGGCGGGTGTTCGAGCTGGGGCAGACCCTGGAGGACCGGGCGGTGCTGCTGGCCGGGCGGTCCGGGGTGGGCGCGGCCGAGCGGGGGGCGGCGCTGGGCGAGGCGCTGGCGGCGCACGAGGCGCTGGGCGCGCGGTGGGACGTGCGGCGGCTGCTGGAGCGGGCGGGCGGGGACTGAACCGGTGCGGGCCGGGCGCGCGGGGATCGGGCCGGTGGGGATCGGGCCAGTGGGGATCGGGTTCGGGGTGCGGGAGCGCTCCCGGTCCACTCCGGACGGTCGGCGCGCCGCGTCCGGGCGGTGCTCGGGGCCACCCCTGCCCGCTCCCCCTGCGGCCCTCCCCCGGTTCGGGGCCGCGCGGGGACCGGTCACGGCAGCGGACCCGCCGGACCGCTCTCCTCGGCCACGAGCGGGGCGCCGATCACCCCGTCCCGCGACATCACCCAGTCCGGGTCGGCGGGAGCCGGGCCGCGCGGCGCGGGCACGGCCTTCGGCGCGCCCGTCGCCCTGATGCCCCGCACGAGCAGGTCGACCACCCGGCGCATGTCGGCCTTCCGGTCCACCGGCCCGCCGTCACCGCCCCGGTCCGCGCCGGAGGGGGCGGCCACCTCAGATCATCCCCTTCCGCAGCGCGTACGCCACCGCGTGCGGCCGGTTGCGCAGGTGCAGCCGCGTCGTGATGCCGTAGAAGACGTTCTTCACAGTCCGCTCCGAGTAGCTGAGCCTGGTCGCGATCTCGGCGGTGTCCAGGCCCTCCGCGATGAGCCGCAGCACGTCGGCCTCCCGCGAGGTGAGCCGGTCGGGGCCGGTCTCGGTGGCCACCAGCTCGCGCTGGAGCCGCTGCACGTGCCTGAGCAGCTCGGCCACCAGGTTCGGCGGCATCACCCCGCCGCCCTCGGCCGCCGCGAGGACGCTGCGCAGCACCCGGTCGCCGGTGGCCGCGGTGCGCGGCACGATCGCCACGACCCGACACTCGGCGGCGGTGAGCACGTCCGCGTCGCCCACCTCGTCGAGCACCAGCACCACCGGCGTCCCCGCCTCGGTCGCGGCGCGCCGCAGCCGGGAGGTGACCTCCTCGGTGAACTTCGGCACCGCCACCACGGCCACGTCCGCGCCCGCCCGCTCGCGCTGCCCCACCAGCACGACCTCGGACCTTCCCGCGAGGTAACTCGTGAGCCCCGCAAGGCTGAGGTGGTCGGTCGACTGCACCGCCACCCGAACTCGCTGATCCACCACTGCCTCCCACAGTCCCGGATTGTGCGAGTCCGACTCTGCCGGTGGCCGCTTCACGCGTTCTCAACCGCTTCTACACGACTTCTCCAGGCAGCCGCTCCAGCCGCGCCGACCAGTGCCGGTGGGCCGCAGCGACCAGGTCGGGCAGCGCGGTGGTGGGCCGCCAGCGCGGGTAGTGCGCGCGGAACTTGGTGGTGTCGGTGCTCCAGTAGCGCACGTCGGCGTAGCGGGGTTCGGGGTCGTAGTCGAAGGCGACCTGGTGGTCGGTGAGGTGCTCGTAGCCCGCGATGGCCTCCAGCAGGGAGCAGCTGCGCTCCCGGCCGCCGCCTGCGTGGTAGACCTCGCCGGGTCTGGGTGCCATGGCGAACTGCCAGAACATCTCGACCAGGTCGGCGACGTCGAGCACGTCCCGCACCTGCTTGCCGCCGAAGCCCCGGACCACGAACGGGGAGCCGCGCAGGGCGTCGCGGACGAGGGCGGAGACGAAGCCGTGCTGCGCGAACGGGGACTCGCCGGTGGTGGCGACCAGGCCCGCGGTGCGGAAGACGCCGACGGCGACGTCGAGCCGCTTGCCGCTGTCCTGGGCGGCGAGGTCGGCGGCGAGCAGGGCGGTGCCGCGCGGGGTGCGCTCGACGTGGTCGACGTGGCGGGCCTCGGGCAGGCCGCGGTCGTGCGCCGGGTGGTCCTCGGGCAGGTCCCAGCGGGTGGCGGTCTCGACCAGGGGCAGCAGGTTGGGAGCGGTCCCGTAGACCTCCACGCCGGAGTTCAGCACGAACACCGCGTCCGGGCAGCGGGCGTGCACGGCGTGCAGGAGGTTCGAGGTGCCCACCGCGATCAGCATCGGGTCCTGGCCCTCGGGCTCGCGGCCGGTGTGGACGACCAGGCGCACGTCGGCGCCGTACTCGGCGAGCACGGTGGAGACGGCGGCGCGGTCGGCGAGGTCGACGCGGTGGTGGCGGAAGCGGGCGGTCGGCTCGGCGGGGGTGGTCGGGCCCGCGGTGGCGTCGAGGCCGACGAGCAGGTCGTAGCGGGGGCCGAGGGCGCGCACCACCTCGCCCCCGACGAGCCCGGTGGGGTCGGTGACCACGGCGATGTCCATCGGTGCGCTCCTCGGCTCGGGGGTGATCAGGGCCTGCGGAAGAACTCGACCTCGCCGAGGGCGATGTGCCCGCCGGGTGGTTGACCGGCCGCGCCGGTGATCACCAGGCGGACCCGGACCACGTCGCTGACGCCGGTGTTCCACTGCTGCGGGCCGGGCTTGTCGGCGAGCTCGACCCGCTCGGCGCGGGTCGTGCCGTCCTCGGCGGTGGTGATCACCTCCAG
The DNA here is from genome assembly GCF_052038725.1 of Actinosynnema sp. NCBI lineage: Bacteria > Bacillati > Actinomycetota > Actinomycetes > Pseudonocardiales > Pseudonocardiaceae > Actinosynnema > Actinosynnema sp. Next base: position 515 of record NZ_JBQGCX010000416.1, on the reverse strand, counting down.
CGAGGAGGGCCTGCCCTGGGCGGCGAACTGCTGCTGGTCCTCGGCGGCCCCGGTGTGCACGATCAGGGCGAGCAGGCGGAACGGCTCGGCGAAGGCGAACTCGATCGAGTCGCCGACGGCCGGGGCGCCCCAGTAGCGGTTGCTGGCGCCGTCGACGGCGAGGTTCGACGGGTGGTCGGGCAGCTGGGCGCTGGCGGCGGTGCCCGAGGGGCCGACCGGGGCCGGGGTGGCGAGCTTGTCCAGGGTGTCCTGCCACAGGTCGACCGCGCGCGGGGAGAAGAGGTAGCCGGCGATCAGCAGGGCGGCGATCGCGGCGATGGCGGCGAGCCTGCGCAGCAGCCGGGACCGGTCGCCGCGCCAGCGCCTGCGCTGCCTGCGCGCGTCCTGCCGGACGCGCTGCTCCGGGTGGAGCGGGGTGGCGCAGCGGCGGCAGAAGCGGCGGTCGGGCGGGTTGGCGGTGCCGCAGTTGGGGCACAGCGGTCCGACGACGCCGTCCCGGATCGGGGTGGTGGCCT
>NZ_JBQGCX010000415.1:0-3081 GCF_052038725.1 Actinosynnema sp. | reverse complement strand
AACGTCATGGCGGACAACCTGTCCAGCCAGGTGCGCTCGATCGCGCTGGTGTCCACGGCGGTCGCGGGCGGCGACCTGTCCAAGAGGATCACCGTCGAGGCCAAGGGCGAGATCGCCGCGCTCGCCGACACGATCAACCGCATGGTCGACACGCTGTCCGCGTTCGCCGACGAGGTCACCCGCGTCGCCCGCGAGGTCGGCACGGACGGCCGCCTCGGCGGCCAGGCCCGCGTCCCCGGCGTCGCCGGGACCTGGAAGGACCTGACCGAGAACGTCAACTTCATGGCGAACAACCTCACCAGCCAGGTCCGCAACATCGCGCAGGTGACCACGGCGGTGGCGCGCGGCGACCTCACCCGCAAGATCGACGTGGACGCACGCGGCGAGATCCTGGAGCTCAAGACCACCATCAACACGATGGTCGACCAGCTCTCCTCGTTCGCCGACGAGGTCACCCGCGTCGCGAAGGAGGTCGGCACCGAGGGCAAGCTCGGCGGCCAGGCCGAGGTCGACGGGGTGTCCGGCACCTGGCAGAAGCTCACCGAGAGCGTGAACCAGCTGGCGGGCAACCTGACCACGCAGGTGCGCGCGATCGCGGTGGTGGCCACGGCGGTGACCGAGGGCGACCTGACCAGGCAGGTCACCGTCGACGCCTCGGGCGAGGTCGCCGAGCTCAAGGACAACATCAACCGGATGATCTCCAACCTCAAGGAGACCACCCGCGCGAACCGCGAGCAGGACTGGCTCAAGACGAACCTGGCCAGGCTGTCCGGCCTGATGCAGGGCCACCGGGACCTGGACGCGCTGGCGCGCCTGGTGATGAGCGAGCTGACCCCGCTGGTGGGGGCGCAGCACGGCGCGTTCTACCTGGTCGACGAGGAGTCGGGGGCGCTGGAGCTGACCGCGACCTACGGGCGGCGCGCGGGCGGGCGGCCCAAGCGGTTCGAGCTGGGCGAGGGGCTGGTCGGGCAGGTCGCGGCGGACCGCAAGACCGTCGTGGTCTCGTCCGTGCCGCGCGGCTACCTGGAGATCGGCTCGGGGCTGGGCGCGGCGACGCCCGCGAGCATCGTGATCGTGCCGGTGATGTTCCAGGGCGAGGCGCTGGGCGTGATCGAGCTGGCCTCGTTCGGCGAGTTCGGGCACGGCCACCTGGACCTGCTGGACCAGCTCAAGGAGAACATCGGCGTCAACGTGAACACCATGCAGGCCAACGCGCGCACGGACAGCCTGCTGGTGGAGTCGCAGCGGCTGACCGAGGAGCTGCGGGCGGGGTCGGTGGAGCTGGAGGACCGGGCGCGGCAGCTGTCGTCGGCCTCCAAGTACAAGTCGGAGTTCATGGCGAACATGTCGCACGAGCTGCGCACGCCGCTGAACAGCCTGCTGATCCTGGCGAAGCTGCTGACCGACAACCTGGACGGGAACCTCAACCCCAAGCAGGTCGAGTTCGCCCGCACGATCCACTCCTCCGGCACGGACCTGCTCCAGCTGATCGACGACATCCTGGACCTGACCAAGGTCGAGTCCGGGCACATGCAGGTGCAGACCGACCCGGTGCGGGTGTCGGACGTGGTGGGGTACGTGGAGTCGCTGACCCTGCCGCTGGCCGCCGAGAAGGGCCTGGACTTCGACGTGTCGGTGCAGCCGGACGTGCCGTCCACGCTGCACACCGACGAGCACCGGCTCCAGCAGATCCTGCGCAACCTGCTGTCCAACGCGGTGAAGTTCACCCACGAAGGTGAAATCAGGCTGCGCATCCGCACGGCCGGGCCGAGCGTGGCGTTCGACGTGCAGGACACCGGCATCGGCATCCCGGCGGAGAAGCTGTCGGTGATCTTCGAGGCGTTCCAGCAGGCCGACGGCACCACGAGCCGCAAGTACGGCGGGACGGGGCTGGGCCTGTCGATCAGCCGGGAGCTGTCGGCGCTGCTGGAGGGCAGGCTGGACGTGCGCAGCGAGCCCGGCTTCGGCTCGACGTTCACGCTCTACCTGCCGCTGGGCGAGCAGAGCCTGGTGGACGTGCGACCGCAGCCGGAGGCGCTGCCGGAGCTGCTGACCCCGGTGGACGAGCCCGCCGAGGCCGTGGTGGCGCCCGCCGAGCTGCCGCCCGCGCCGATGCGGTTCCACGGCGAGAAGGTGCTGATCGTCGACGACGACCTGCGCAACGTGTTCGCGCTGACCAGCGTGCTGGAGCTGCACGGGCTCCAGGTGATCTACGCGGACAACGGCATCACCGGGGTGCGGGCGCTGGAGCAGTACGACGACGTGACGCTGGTGCTGATGGACATCATGATGCCGGAGCTGGACGGCAACGCGACGATGTCGGCGATCCGGGCGATGGCCCGCTACGAGGACCTGCCGGTGATCGCGGTGACGGCGAAGGCGATGAAGGGCGACCGGGAGAAGTCGCTGGCCTCGGGCGCGACGGACTACGTGACCAAGCCGGTGGACACCGACCACCTGCTGCGGTTGATCGCGTTCTACCTGGGGGTGGAGCAGGACTGAGCGGGGGGCTGCGGCGCCGGTGCCCCCGGCGCCGCCCCCACCGCGCCCACCTCAGGCCAGCGCCTCGTCCACGCTGCCGTGGATGCGCATCACGTCGATCAGCTCGGTGAGCCGGAACAGCTTGTGCACCGACGGCTGCAGCGAGGCCAGCCGGAAGTCGCCCGCGCCGGTGTCCACCAGCCTGCGGTGCCAGTCCAGCACCAGCGACAACCCGGTGGTGTCCATGAAGGTCACCCCGGCGAGATCGACCACGATCCGCCGGGCCGGTGTCTCCTCCAGGTGGTCCGACAACACCGGAACCGTGTCGGCGTCCAGTTCGCCGGTCACGACGACCACCTTCCAGTCGCCGCGTTCCTCACCGCGCACCCGCAAGTCCATCGCACCGCGCCTTCCCGCACGAGGTTCGTGCCGCCACAGATCGTGCAGCACCGACCCTAGGGGCGCGACCACTGGGTGGGCGAGGAGGCGGGTGTGCGACGATGCCGTCACGGCCGATCAACGGGAGCGTATTGTGCGGAACGAGCCTGCGGTGCCGGTTGCGGTCACCCTGCCCGCGGAGAGCGGCTCCTCGGCGCGCGC
>NZ_JBQGCX010000414.1:0-2851 GCF_052038725.1 Actinosynnema sp. | reverse complement strand
CGTTCATGACGTGGCAGGTGGAGGTGCCCATGATGGCGACCATCTGGCCGGGCTCGACGGCCTGCGCGGCGGGCGCGGTGACGTGCGCGTCGACGTTGCCGACGGAGACCGCGATGCCCTCGGTCAGGCCGGTCCAGGCGGCGGCTTGGGCGGACAGGCCGCCCGCGCGGTCGCCGAGCTGGCCGAGGGGGTGCTCCAGCTTGGTGGAGACGAAGTCGGCGAAGCCGGGGTTGAGGGCGGCCAGGAACTCCGGGGACGGGTAGTTGCCGTCCTGGTAGATGCCCTTGTAACCCGCGGTGCAGGCGTTGCGGACGTAGGTGCCGGTGAGCTGCCAGACGATCCAGTCGGCGGCCTCGACCCAGTGGTCGATCGCGGCGTAGACGTCGGGGGCCTCTTCGAGGATCTGCAGGCCCTTGGCGAACTCCCACTCGGAGGAGATCAGGCCGCCGTAGCGGGGCAGCCAGGACTCGCCGCGCTCCTGCGCCAGCCGGTTGATCCGGTCGGCCTGGCCCTGGGCGGCGTGGTGCTTCCAGAGCTTGACGAAGGCGTGCGGGTGGTCGGCGAACTCGGGGAGCTCGCACAGCGGCGTGCCGCTGGAGTTCACCGGGACCATCGTGCAGGCGGTGAAGTCGGTGCCCACGCCGATGACGTCGGCGGCGTCGACGCCCGCGTCCGCGAGCGCGGCGGGGATCGCGTTGCGCAGGACGTCGACGTAGTCCTGCGGGACCTGGAGGGCCCACTCGGGGGGCAGCGCCCGTCCACCGGGGGTGGTCCGGTCGAGCACACCGTGCCGGTATTCGTGCACCGCGGTGCCGAGCTCGGCGCCATCGCTGACCCGGACCACGACGGCGCGGCCGGACAGCGTGCCGAAATCGACTCCCACGACCAGGGGATCATTCGCCATGAGCGAGGAGTGTTATCGCTAACATTCGGCCCGTCAAGCCCCCGGTGCAACGTGGGCTTAACCGTGATGTGAACGCGCACGACTGCGGAGGGCACACGAGTAACCCGCGCGTTACCCGGCGCGGTTGGTCCTGGACAGGGGGCGTGTGACACACGCTACTCCCTCAGGGCTACAACTTGGTCACGCTGGGTACCGGAACGGGAGACGGTTGGGTCGGAAGCGTCACCGGTGTGGGGTGACGTGATCACTTCCAGGCACAGGTTCCCCGCCAGTCGGACGCAGAAACCCTCGAATGGGGGACGACTGAACGAGGGAGGTAGGCGGTTCGGCGGTCCGCGCCCGGCCCCGCCGGGCCCCTCCCCCGCTCAGCTCCGAGGCGGCGCGACGCTGTCGCGGACCACCAGGCTCGGCGCTATGGTCCGCCTCGGCTCGCCCAGCTCCGTCCCGGCCACCTGCGCCAGCAGCAGCCCGAGGGTCTCCCGCGCCACCGCGTCGAAGTCCGGTCGCACGGTGGTCAGCGGCGGGATGAAGAACGCCGCCTCCGGCACGTCGTCGAAGCCCACCAGGCTCACGTCGTCCGGCACCCGTCTGCCGCGCTCGCTCATCGCCCGCAGGATGCCCAGCGCCAGGTGGTCGTTCGCCGCGAAGATCGCCGTCACCTCCGGCATCCGCGCGAGCATCAGCCCGGCCCGGTACCCGGACGCCGCGCTCCAGTCCGCCGCGACCACCGGCGGCACCTCGGCGCCCGCCTCCTCCAGCGCCCGGCGCCACCCGCGCACCCGGCCCTCGCTGTCGTACCAGTCCGGCGGCCCCGACACGTGCCACACCGTCTGGTGCCCGTGGTCCAGCAGGTGCCGCACGGCGGCGAGCGCGCCCGCCTCCTGGTCGACCGTCACGAGCGCCGACGCCCGCTCGGGGTCGCCGTCGACCGCGACCAGCGGCACGCCGTCCGGCACGTCGGCCAGCGCCGCGCTCGCCGAGTCGGTCGGCGCGATGACGACTATGCCCGCCACGCGCTGGTCCCGGTGCCGCTCGATGGCCTCGGAGATCGACGCCCGGTCCAGGCTCTTGACCAGCCCGACGCTGACCGCGAACCCCGCCTCCGCCGCCGCCTGCTCGACCGCCGCCAGCAGCCAGGCGGGCCCGTACAGGGTGGAGTTCTGCGCGACCACCCCGATGACCTGCGAGCGCCCGGTGACCAGCGCGCGGGCCGCGCGGTTGGGCCGGTAGCCCAGCTCCGCGATCGCGGCCCGCACCCGGAGCCTGGTCTGCTCGCGGACGTTGGGGTGGCCGTTCAGCACGCGCGACACGGTCTGGTGGGACACGCCCGCCAGCTTCGCGACGTCCGTCATCGCGGGATCGCGCGTGGTCCTGTTGTCCACTCCTGCCCCACCTTCAACTCAGCTGATCGAGCAACGCGGCCAACCGGCCGGAAAGCCACACGTGTTAGCGATAACAACGGTCTACCACGGTAGGAGTCGCCACCGTCCATTGTCCACCGTTCGGACATCGCGTTCCGGCATTCGGCCGATTGCCGCAGCGCCGCGGACGCGCCCGCTCCGGGTGGACCTCGGCGAGCCGGTGGACGCGCCGCGGGAACGGCGCCCGGTCGCGGAGTGGTGCGAACTCGACCCCGCAGAGCGGGAAGTGCGGCGGTTTCCCGGAAATCGGGCGGAGCGCGCGGGAGAAGTCACCGGTCGGGGACGTGCGCGGTCGCCCGTCGAGCGCGGCGCAGACCCCGAACACCCGCGGCGGCAGCGCACCTCGATCGTGGACCAACCGCTTTTCCCGCCGATTCTGAGCGCTTTTCCCCGCTGGCGGGAAAAACGGGCTCCACGGGTGATCGCCGTCCCGTTCCGGTGCGCGGTGGTCGACGCGAAGAGGGTGGCGCACAACGTTTTCCCGTCGTGGGAGCAGACCGGGTCCCGGTGCTCGGCGGCGCTCCCG
>NZ_JBQGCX010000413.1:0-11238 GCF_052038725.1 Actinosynnema sp. | reverse complement strand
GCCTCGGCCTCAGGCGCGCCACGTACTCGGCCCACGCCTCGTCGGACAGGGCCGCCCGGACCGGCCGCAGCGCCGTTCCGCCGATCCACTCCAGCACCGCGTCCTCGCCGGTGAGCACCTGCGCGTAGGTGCTCTCCCACGCGTCGACCTCGGCCCCCGCGTCGGCGAGCACCTCGGCGTACCCGACCGGGTCGAGCACCGGGGCGGACCGCAGCACGCCCCGCAGCTCCGGCCAGTCCTGGGCCACCTCGCGGGTCAGCTCGTGCGACGGGCCGGAGAAGTTGCCCGGCACCTGCATCGCCAGCCACGCCCCCGAAGTCAGCTCGCCGACCCAGCGGCGCAGCAGGTCCGGGTGGCCGTCCACCCACTGCAGCACCGCGTTCGTGACCACGACTCCGACGTCCGGGGCCGGCCTCCACTCCGCCACGTCGGCCACCCGCGCGTCCAGGCCCCGCGCGCGGGCCTGCTCGACCATCTCCGGTGACGAGTCGAGCGCCTCGACGACGCCACCGGGCCAGCGCTCGGCCAGGGTGGTGGTGAGGTTGCCGGGCCCGCAGCCCAGGTCGACCACCCGGCGCGGCGACTCGGCGCCGACCCTGGCCAGCAGCTCGTGGAACGGGCGGGCGCGGTGGTCGGCGAAGGCGAGGTACTTCTCGGGGTCCCACATGAGCGTTAACAGTACGAGCGTACTGCTATCGCGTCCAGTGGGAGCCCACCCCGCGAGAACGGCTCGCTCGAACGGAGGAACCCGCGGCGTGGAAGCCGGGGAACGAGCGCGGGTGAGGGTGATGCTGGGGCGGTGGACGTGGGTGGTGGGGACTGGCGGGCGGTCGCGGACGTCGTCAACCGGCGGATGGACGCGCTCGCCGTGCGGCAGGGGGAGCTGGCCGCCGAGGCCGGGGTCTCCACCGCGATCCTGCGGGAGATCCAGCAGGGGGTGATCGCGCGCAGGCGCGGCCCCCGGACGCTGCGGGCCATCTCCACCGCGCTCGGCTGGCACCCCGAGCACCTCGACGCCGTGCTGCACGGGCGCGTCCCGCCCGCCGCCGTGCCCGAGTCGGCCCCCGCCGAGGACGCCGTCCTGGTGCTGCTGCGGACCGTCGTGCGGGAGATCCGGGGGCTCCGGGGGCAGATCGGCGAGCTGACCGCCCTGGTGGGGGAGCGGGAGAACGGTCGGCGCTGACCTCAGGGCGTGCGCACGCCCTCCACGTGCGCCCGGTTCGCCTCGCCCCACTCGCCCAGCGGGCGCAGCGCCTCGTTCAGCGACCGGCCCCGCGCGGTCAGCGAGTACTCCACCCGCAGCACCGCCTCCGGGAACACCTCGCGCGCCACCAGCCCGTCCGACTCCATCTGCCGCAACTGCTCCGCCAGCACCTTCTCCGTCACCGGCGGCAGCATCCTGCGCAGCGCGCCGAACCGGTGCGGGCCCGTCTCCAGCGCCCACAGCAGCAACGCCTTCCACCTGCCGTCCACCACGTCGATCGCCACGTCCAGACCGCACTCGTACCGCCTCCGCCGCTTCACCCACCACCACTTACCACGGGGTGCGCACCCACCCGCAAGTGCGTAATTGATCAAGCCGCGCGACGGCCCCAGGATCGGTCCCGTGAACGAGCGGAAGTCGACGGGCATCAGGACAGCGGGCATCAGGACAGCGGTCATCAGGACAGCGGTCATCGGACTCGGGCAGATGGGCTGGGCGCTGGCCACCGCGCTCGCCTCGGGAGAGCGGGACGTGGTGGTGTGGACGCGGTCCGGCAGGACCGGGCCGGGCGGGACCAGGACGGCGGCCACCTCGGCCGAGGCGGTCGAGCGGAGCGAGGTCGTGGTCGTCTGCGTCACCGGGTACGACGCGGTGGTCGGCCTCCTCCCGGCGCGCCTGGACGGCAAGGTCGTGGTCAACCTCAGCACCGGCGGGCCCGAGCAGGCGCGGGAGGTGGGGCGGCTCGTGCGCGGGCGCGGCGGGCGCTACGCGGACGGGGCGATCATGGCCACCCCGCCCGGCGTCGGGCACGCCATCGTGCTGCTCAGCGGCGACGAGGTGCCCGGCGGGCTCGCCGAGCTGGGCGCCACCACCCACCTCGGGCCCGACGACGGGCTGGCCGCGCTGCACGACACCGCCCTGCTCACCCTCATGTACGGGCAGCTCACCGGCTTCCTGGAGGCACTCGCCCTGCTGCGGGAGGGCGGCGTCCCGGCGCGCGACGCGCTGCGGGTGGCCGAGCCCTGGCTGGACGTGGTGCGCTCGATGATGCCCGACCTCGCCGAGCGGGTCGACTCCGGCGACCACCGCTCCGGCGAGGCCCGGCTGGACATGCAGCTCGCCGCCGCCACCCACCTGGTCGAGGCGTACCACGAGCGCGGCCTGGCGTCCGGGGTGCTGGAGCGCACCGCCGAGCTGCTCGGGCGCGCCGTGGCGGACGGGCGCGGCGCGGACGACCTCGCCGCGCTCGTCGACTTCACCGGGAAGTAGCGCGGTCGCGGGGGGACGCCCCCGCGACCCCGCCCGCCGCAGGCCCTAGTCCACCCCGGGGACGCCGCCCTGGGCAGCCGCCGCCACCGCCCCGCCCGCCTGCGCCTGCCGCATCGCCGCGCGCACCGCCTCCGGCGACCCGATCGGCAGCGTGCTGAACGCGAACCCCGGCGCCTTCCCCAGCACCTCCAGCACGTCCCACCCCTCCGACAGCACCACCGTCCGCCGCGCGACCTCCCCGGCGGGCCCGAGCGCGGTCAGACCCTGCTCCCGCACCCGCGCCAGCACGGCGGTCAGGAACGCCTGCTGCCTGCGGGTGCGGTCCAGGTCGCTGTTCGGCAGCCCGTGCCGCTGCCGCACGAACGCCAGCGCCTGCGCCGCGTCCAGCCGCTGCGGACCGGCCGGGAAGTCCGCGCCCGAGTACTCGTCCTTCGTCGCGCTGTTCAGGCACACGTCGATCCCGCCGAGCGCCTGCGCCAGCTCGTAGAACCCCACCAGGCTCAGCTCGGCCAGCTGGTGCACCGGCACGTCCAGGAACGCGCTCACCGTCTCCACCTGCGCCCGCCGCCCGGCCTCGCGCCCCAGCCACTCCAGCTCGGCCGCGTCCCGCACCCCCTCGGCGACCAGCTCGCGCTCGCGCGCGTCCTTGGCCCGCCCGTACGCCTCCTTGATCTTCCCGCGCTGCGGCCCGCCCGGAATCCCGAGCAGCTCGCCCTCGTTGTCGCGCGGCAGCGAGTAGCCGGTCGCCGCCCCGCCCGCCAGCGGCACCCGCAGCAGGATCATCGTGTTCGCGTTGTACCCGCCCCGGTCCACGTCCCCCGCGTGCATCCGGGCGAGCACCTCGTCCGACGGCGCCCCGCCGTCCAGGTCGCGCCGCGTGGTCAGGCCGATCAGCAGCACGTTCACCCACTCCGCAGGCTCCTCCGCCCCGCCCGCGACGGCCTGCGACCGCCGCACCCCCGTGTCGATCTCCTGGTAGGTGGTCCAGGCGATCCCGGACACCACCAGGAGCGCCGCCCCCAGCAGCGCCCAGACCAGCCTGGTGATCGCGAACAACGTCTCCCTCGGCACCGCGTCCCCCTGTGTGCAAGCGATTGCGCACTTCCAGACGCCCAGGGGGAGAAGTGGTTGTTCCGGACAGCCGAGAGCTGGCGCAGTTGCCCAGCCTCGCCGCGGTCGCCGTGCTCGCGGTGTTCACCGCGGCCGGGATCGGGCTCGACGGCGAGCAACCGGGGTGGGTCCTCGCCGTCCTGTTGATCGGGGGAGCGGGGACGGCCGCCGCGCTGGTGCGGCCGATCGGGCTGTGGGCCGTCGTGCCCGCCCCGCCGGTGCTGCTCGTCGCGGACGTCGCCGTCGTCGCCGCGGTGCGCGGCACGTCACCGGGGGAGATCACCGGGCTCGTCGCCTCCTCGCTGGTCCGCGCCTTCCCACAGGCCGCGGCGGCGGTGGGCGCGGCCCTGCTGGTCGTGTTGATCCGCTTCGCGCGGGCTGGGGGGTTGTGGTGGAGGGCAAGGTCTTCGTCGACCGGACGGGGTGGCGGACGGGGCTGATGCGGGTGGCCGGCTCGGCGCTCGCGCTGGGGCTGGTGGTGGTCGCCGCGCTGCTGGCGACCACCGTCCTGGGGCAGTTGTGAAGCGGGGGGTGAAGGCGCACTGGGTCTCGCTGGGGGTGCTGCTGGCGCTGCTGACGGGGGCGCTGAGCTTCCACGCCCACGCCATCTCGCTGCCCGCGCACCGGGACGCGCCGATCCGGGTCACCGACCCACCGGTCCCCGAGCGCACGCTCGCGCTCGTGGTGCACGGCGGGCCGCACCCGCGCTGGACGCCCAGGTTGCTGGACGCGCTGGCCCGCACGGGCGCGAAGGCGACGTTCCACCTGGTCGGGGCGCGGGTCAACGAGAACCCGGACCTGGTGCTGCGCATGGTCGCGGAGGGCCACGAGGTCGGGGTCGAGTCGTTCCGGCCGGGTGAGCTGCGCCTGCTGGACGGGGCGTTCGCGCGGAGCGCGCTGATCGCGGCGGCGGGCGTGCGCAGCGGGCTGGCCGAGCGGGACACCTGGTCGCCGGACCTGGAGGTGCAGGACGTGAAGGCGATCGCGGAGGCGGGCGCGCCCGCGGACGGGGCGGGCGCGGTGCTGCGGCTGCACGACACCAGCAGCACGCCCGGCGCGGTCGAGGAGCTGCGGAGGCTGCTGCCGCACTACCGGTTCACCACCCGCACCGAGGCGGTCGGGGGACCGCCGCCGCACGCGCCCGCCGACCGGGTCGAGCTGGCCACCGCGCACGCCCTGGCCTGGGCGCAGCGCAACGGCGACCTGCTGGTGCTGCTGCTGGACGTGGTCATCGGCGCGGTCGCGGCGCTGGCGGTGCTGCGGGTGCTCGTGCAGCTCGGCCTCGCGCACACCGCGCGCAGGCTGCACCGCGAGCTGCCCGACGCGCCGCCCGGACCGCTGCCGCCGGTGTCGGTGGTGGTGCCCGCCTACAACGAGGCCGTCACCATCACCGCCGCCGTCCGCTCGCTGGTGGCCTCGGACTACCCGGCCCCGGTCGAGGTGGTCGTGGTCGACGACGGCTCCGCGGACGGCACCGCCGACGTGGTGCGCGCGCTGGAGCTGCCCGGCGTCCGGGTGGTCACGCGGGAGAACGGCGGCAAGGCGGAGGCGCTCAACACCGGGGTGGCGCTGGCCGGGCACGACGCGCTCGTCCTGGTCGACGGCGACACGATCTTCGAGCCGGGCACGCTGGCCGCGCTCGTCGCCCCGCTGACCGCGCCCGGCGTCGGCGCGGTGTCCGGCAACGTCAAGGTCGCCAACCGGCGCGGGCTGCTCGGCCGCTGGCAGCACCTGGAGTACACCTCGGGCTCGAACCTGGACCGGCAGATCCTCAACGCCTGGCGCTGCCTGCCCACGATCCCCGGCGCGGTCGGCGCGTTCCGCCGGGAGGCGCTGGTGGAGGTCGGCGGGGTCAGCTCGGACACGCTCGCCGAGGACACCGACGTGACCATGGCGATCACCCGCGCGGGCTGGCGGGTGGTGTACGAGCCGGGCGCGCGGGCGTGGACCGAGGTCCCGGCGGGGCTGCGGTCGCTGTACCGGCAGCGCTACCGGTGGTCCTACGGCACGTTCCAGGCCATGTGGAAGCACCGGGTCGCGGTGCGCGAGCAGGGCCGCATGGGGCGGTTGGGGCTGCTGTACCTGCTGCTGTTCCACCTGCTGCTGCCGCTGCTGGCGCCGGTGATGGACGTGTACGTGCTCTACGGCGCGCTCGTGGCGGACGCCCCGGCCGCGCTGCCGATCTGGCTGGCGTTCCTGGCGCTGCAGACCGCGAGCGCCGGGTGCGCGCTGCGGCTGGACGGCGAGTCGCTGCGCCCGCTGTGGGCGTTCCCGCTCCAGCAACTCGCCTACCGGCAGCTGACCTACCTGGTGGTGGTGCAGTCGCTGGTGACCGCCGCGCACGGCGTCCCGCTGCGCTGGCAGTCGATCCAGCGCACCGGGCGCGCCGACGCGGTGAGCCGGGAGGTCCTGGCGGGCGTCGCCGGGATGGGCGAGGGCCGGGCCGCCGAGGCGGCGGCGGGAGCGCGGGGGCCGTTCCCGGAGCGGGAGCGGCCCCCGCGCTGTCAGCGGGCGCGCCGTCAGCGGGCGCGCCTCACGCCGAGAACTCCACCGGCAGCGCGTGCACCCCGTAGATGCCCATGTCGGTGCGCATCGGCACCTCGGGCGCCGCCAGCCGCAGGTCGGGGAACTCGCGCAGCAGCCCGGCCAGCCCGGCCCGCATCTCCACCCGCGCGAGCTGCTGGCCCAGGCACTGGTGCACGCCGTGCCCGAACCCCAGGTGCCCGCCCGCGCGCCTGCGCACGTCCAGCTCGTCGGGCCGCTCGAACCGCTCCGGGTCCCGGTTGGCGGCCGGGAGCGAGATCACCACCGTCTGACCCGCGCGCACCCGCGCGCCCGCCAGCTCCACGTCCTCCAGCGCGACCCTGGTGGTGCCGAACTGGATGATCGACAGGTAGCGCATCAGCTCCTCGACGGCGCCGTCCACCAGCTCGGGCTCGGCGCGCAGCGCGGCCAGCTGCCCAGGGTTGCGCAGCAGCGCGTACGCGCCCAGGCCCAGCATGTTCGCGGTGGTCTCGTGCCCGGCGATGAGCAGCATCAGCCCGATGTTGGCGCTCTCCTCGTCGGTCAGCTCGCCGGTGGCTACCAGCCCGCTGAGCATGTCGTCGGTCGGCTCGGCCTTCTTCCGGTCGACCAGCTCGCGCACGTACTCGCGGATGCGCTCGACGGCGGCCATCGCCTCGTCGAGGGTGCTGGTCATCCGCAGCCCGACGGCGGTGTCGCGCTGGAACGAGGCCCGCTCGGCGTAGGGGACGCCCAGCAGCTCGCAGATCACCAGCGACGGGACGGGCAGCGCGAAGTGCGGCACCAGGTCGACCGGCGAGCCCTGGGCCCGCGCCTCGGCGAGCTGGTCGGCGACGATGCGCTCGACCCTCGGGGTCAGCTGGTTCATCCTGCGGACGGTGAACTGGCCGGTCAGCAGCCTGCGGTAGCGGCTGTGGACGGGCGGGTCGGTGGCGATGAACAGGCCGGGCGGCGCGGGCGGCTGCTGCGGGATGACCTGCCCGCCCATCCGGACGGGCGCGTGCTTGAGCTCGGCGCGGTTGCTGAACCGCAGGTCGGCGAGCACGGCGCGGGCCAGGTCGTGGCCGGTGACGAGCCAGCCGTCGTGGCCGTCCGGGAAGCCGAGCGGGGTGATCGGGGCCTCGGCGCGCAGCTCCCCCAGGCGCGCGGGCGGGTCGAACGGGCGCTGCCTGGTGGTGGGCAGCTCGGGGTGGATCGTCTCGGTCATCGCGGACCTCTCCCCATGCGATCGGAAGACCTCTTCGCAAGCTACAGAACATTCATGAAACTGTGAAGAAAGTTGCGCCGGACGTGTGACCTGCGCCGATCCGATTCCCGGTGACCGGGCCCGCGACCCGTCGCGCCCCCCGTGCACGACCGCGTCGCGCGCGCAAGGGGGAAGTCGCGGAATTGGGGGAGGGATCGGGGAAATGCGCGCCGCGCGCCCGCCGGATGATCATTGATCGCGCCGCCGGTCCGGGCGTCCCGCACCGGCGCGGCGACCGCTCGGCGGCCCCCGGGTGACGATCCCGCCCACCCCTACGCCCGATCGGGCGATGTCGACTGGAGTTCGTAGACCGAACGGATCACTCTGGACGGGTGTCGCCGTCACCTGGAAGATGGTCTTGGTAGGCCGCTCACTCGACCGTGGAAACAATGAGCGTGAGCTAAATCACCGTCGGGCGACCTGTATTGCTTTACCAACAATCGAATATCACTCGTTTTCCCAGGACTAGTCACCCTTTCGCGCGATCAAGAGCGCTGGGTGTGGTGGTGGTTGTGCAGTGACGTTGTCCCCCAGTGCCCGGCACGGCGGTGCACCGCCCCCGGAAGTGCAACTACGGTGTCCCGCCATGACCTCCGTCCCCCTGTGCCCGGCAGAGGCCAGGCCGCTCGGCGCGCCTCCCGCGCCGTCGGTCGACCTCGCCGAAGCCGAGGACTTCGTCCGCCTGCACCACTCGGAGCACCCCGAGGCGGGCAGCGTCGACTCCCGGCTCGCCGAGGTGCACGCCGAGGTCGCCGCCACCGGCACCTACCGGCACACCCACGAGGAGCTGGTCTTCGGCGCCCGCGTGGCCTGGCGCAACAGCGCCCGGTGCATCGGCAGGCTCTACTGGCGCAGCCTCAAGGTCCGCGACCTGCGCGACCTGCGCGACCCCAAGGCGGTCGCCGACGAGTGCGTCGAGCACCTCAAGCTCGCGGGCAACGGCGGCCGGATCCGGCCCGTGCTCACCGTCTTCGCCCCCGACGAGCCGGGCAGGCCGGGGCCGCGCATCCACAACGACCAGCTCGTCCGGTACGCCGGGTACCTCGGGGCCGACGGAGGGGTGCTCGGGGACCGGCTCAACGTGGGGCTCACCGCCGAGGCCGTCGCGATGGGCTGGAAGCCGCCGTCGCACCGGGGGCCGTTCGACGTGCTGCCGGTGATCGTCTCCCGCGAGGACGCCGAGCCGCACCTGCTGGAGCTGCCGCCCGAGGCCGTGCTGGAGGTGCCGATGAAGCACCCCGAGCTGCCCTGGTTCCGGGCGCTCGGGCTGCGCTGGCACGCCGTGCCCGCCATCAGCAACATGCGGCTGCGGATCGGCGGGGTCGACTACCCGGCCTCGCCGTTCAACGGGTGGTACATGGGCACCGAGATCGGCGCCCGCAACTACGCCGACAAGGACCGCTACGACCTGCTGCCCTACCTGGCCAAGCGGATGGGCCTGGACACCTCGTCGGTGCGCACGAAGTGGCAGGACCGGGTGCTGGTCGAGCTGAACCGGGCCGTCCTGTGGTCGTTCGAGCAGGCCGGTGTCCGGATCGCCGACCACCACACCGAGTCGGACCGGTTCCTCACCCACGTGGCCAAGGAGGAGGCGGTCGGGCGGCAGGTCCCGGCGGACTGGACGTGGATCGTCCCGCCCATGTCGAGCGGGCTGACCAGCGTCTTCCACCGGTACTACTCCAAGGACGAGCTGCTGCCGAACTTCTTCCCCGGTGACACGGCCGGGGTGTGCCCGGTGATCCACTGACCGTCCGCGCGGGCCCCGCTGCTCCGGTTCGGTGAACCGGACGCGCGTTCCGGTCCGGGGTGTGGTCCCGGTCACCGCGCGCGCCCTACGGTGATCGGGTGAGAGTGGGAATCCCCGCCGAGTCGCGGCCCGCCGAACGCCGGGTCGCCGGGCTGCCGGAGACGGTCGCCCCGCTGATCGCCGCGGGGCTCGGCGCGCTGGTGCAGAGCGGCGCGGGCGCGGGGGCGCACACCCGCGACGAGGAGTACCGCTCGGTGGGGGCCGTGGTCGTCCCCGAGCACCCGGCGGGGTCCGCCGAGGTCGTCGCCTCCGTCCAACCGCTGGACGTCGAGCAGGCCGGGCGGCTGCGGCCGGGGGACGTCACCGTCAGCTTCCTGCCGCCCGCCGCCGAGCTGGACCTGGTGCGGGTGCTCGCTGAGCGCGGCGTCACCGCGTTCAGCCTCGACCTGCTGCCGCGCGTCACCCGCGCCCAGCCCGCGGACGCGCTGTCCTCGCAGGCGCTCGTGGCCGGCTACCGGGCGGTGCTGCTGGCCGCCCAGCGGCTGCCCCGGTTCCTGCCCATGTTCACCACCGCCGCCGGGACCGTGCCGCCCGCGCGGGTGCTGGTGCTCGGGGCGGGCGTGGCGGGCTTGCAGGCCATCGCCACCGCCCGGCGGCTCGGGGCGGTCGTGGAGGCCTACGACGTGCGCTCGGCCGCCGCCGAGGAGGTGCGCAGTCTGGGCGCGCGGTTCCTGGAGCTGGGCCTCGAGGGGCAGGGCGGGGTCTACGCCGACGAGCGGTCCGAGGAGTTCCTGGGGCGGCAGCGGGAGCTGCTCGCCGACCGGGTCGCGGCCTCCGACGTCGTCATCACCACCGCCGCCGTGCCGGGCAGGCGCGCGCCGGTGCTGGTCACCGCCGAGATGCTCAAGGCCATGGCGCCCGGATCGGTGGTGGTCGACCTGGCCGCCGAGAGCGGCGGCAACTGCGCCTGCTCGGTCGCGGGGGAGGAGGTCGTGGTCGGCGACGTGCTCGTGCACGGGGCGAGGAACCTGCCCAGCACGATGCCCGTGCACGCCAGCAGGCTCTACGCCCGCAACGTGGCCAACCTGCTGCTGATGATGGTCTCCGGCGGCCGGATCGCGCCCGACCTGGCGGACGAGGTGATCGGCGGCTGCTGCCTCACCCACGACGGCGAGGTCAGGCACGCGCCCACGCGGGCGCTGCTCTGACGGGGTCGCCGGACGTGCCACCGGGCGCGTCGCCCCTCGCGCGCCGGGCCGCCCCCGCTCACAGCTCGTACCCCGCCACCGGCCCGCCGAACAGCTCGCCGAACCCGCTCGTCGCGCCCGCGCCCCGCCACCACTCCAGGTCCTGCGCCGAGTCCACGCACGGCGCCACGATCTCCACCCCCGCCGCCCGCACCACCGCAGCCAACCCGTCCATCGCCCGGTGCAGCAGCCCCTCCACCGCCTGCCCGGACAACCGGCGCGCCGCGGCGGGCTCGAACACCAGCGCGTCCACCTCCAGCGCGTCCACCAGGGACAGCTCCGCCTGGCCGCCGTTGAACGCCCACAGCCCGGTCGTCACGCCGTTGTCCCGCAGCACCTGCGCGTTGTCGTCCTCCGCCACCAGCGCCGCCCGCGTGTGCAGCCGCAGCCTCAGCCCGCCCGGCGCCAGCCCGGTCTCCGCCAGCACCCGCGACACCGACGCCACCAGGTCCGGGTCCGCGGTCAGCGCGGGCGACAGCTCCACGTGCAGCGGCACCGAGCCCGCCCAGGTCGCCGCCTCCCGCGCCGCCCGCTCCAGCGCCCACAGGCCCAGCGCGGGCGACGAGCCGCCCAGCTCCGCCAGCTCCGCGCACTCCTCGTGCCCCAGCCCGTCCCAGCGCACCCGCGCCAGCAGGCCGGTCCGCTCGCCCGTCGCCAGGTCCACCACCGGCTGGTACTCCACCTCGACCTCGTCCGCCGCCAGCGCGCGCGGCAACCGCGCCGCCCGGCCCAGCAGCTCCCGCGACCGCGCCTCCTCCGCCCGGTCGTACGGCAGCCACTGCCGGGCGCCCAGCGACTTCGCCCGCCGCACCGTCGAGTCCGCCGCCCGCAGCAGGTCCACCACCGGCCAGTCCGACGCCGGGCGGTCCACCACGCCGATCGCCGCCGACAG
>NZ_JBQGCX010000412.1:0-2238 GCF_052038725.1 Actinosynnema sp. | reverse complement strand
AGGTGCTCCGGCCGTCGGAGCTCCCGCGCGCGAGCAGCGAGGCGGGCAGGGCGACGGCGGCGGCTCTGGAGGTGCTGCGCGGCAACCGGCGCACCGGCCGTTCCGCGGAACTGGGCGCCGACTACGCCTTCACCTGCCCCTCCCCCACCAGCTACCCGTTCCAGTGGAACTGGGACAGCTGCTTCCACGCCATCGCGCTCTCCCGCGTCGCCCCGGACCTGGCCAGGCGCGAGGTGGAATCGCTGCTGCTCGGCGCGGACCCCGGTGGTTTCCTGCCCCACATGCTGCTGTGGCAGCAGGACGCGCGGGCCGCTGCCACCGAGGAGTTCCGCATCGCCATGTGGGACCACTGGCGGACCGCGACGATCGCCCCTCCCGTGCTGGCCCGCGCGGTGGCGGCCGTGCACCGGGCCACCGGGGACGACGCGTGGCTGCGCTCGGTGCTGCCAGCGGTGGCCGGGCACTTCGACTGGCTGCACGCCGCGCGCGCGGGACGGGACGGGTTGCTGGTGATCGGCCAGCCCGACGAGTCCGGGTTGGACAGCACGCCCAAGTACGACGCGGTGCTCGGCCTGGACCCGCGCTCCCCCGCGGTCGGTCCCGAGTGGCACGCGGCGATGCGCGCGCTGATCGGTGAGCGGCCTGCCGCCGCGGACCCGTCCGCTTTCCCCTCCGGGCGGTTCCAGTGGGTGGACGTGCTGCTGAACACCGTCTACGCCGACGGGCTCGGCTGCCTGGCGGACCTGGCGGGTGCGGACGGCGCCCGGTTCCGGGCGCGGGCGGCGACCGTGCTGCGGTCGCTGCTGGACGGTTGCTGGGACGAGCGGCGCGGCGCGTTCTGGGACGTCGACGCGGTGTCCGGGCGCAGGGCGGAGGTGCTCACGGCGAGCTCGCTGTTCCCGTTGGTGCTCGCCGATCTGCCCGAACCCGTGGTGACCGCCCTCGTCGACCACTTGGTGGACGAGGACGAGTTCTGGTTGCCCTACCCGGTGCCCAGCGTGGCGGCGACGGAACCGTCGTTCGACGCGGACTTCGCCACCGGCGCGATCTTCCGGGGTTCCACCTGGGTGAACCTGAACTGGTACCTGCACCTGGGGTTGCGCGCGCACGGCAGGCACGACGTCGCCGACGAGCTGGCCGCGCGCACCGTGGCGATGACCGCGGCGGCGGGGATGCGCGAGTGCTACGGGCCCTTCGACGCACGGGGGCACGGGGCGCACGACTTCGGCTGGAGCGCGCTGGTGCTGGACCTGCCCACCGGGGCGGGGGCGTGACGGGCGGCGGGGTGGCGCCCGCGGTGGACGCGTTCCGGCGCGGGCGCCCCACCTTCCTGCTCTACGGCTCGGTGGCCGCCTTCGCGTACGGCCTGTACGCGCTGGGCCCGTACCTGACCCTGCTGGCCGCCGAGCTGGACCTGTCCTACGCCGCGCTGAGCCTGCACTCCACGGCGTGGGCGGCGGGCACGGTCCTGGTGGGGCTGGTCTACGGCCGGGCGAGCGCCGCGCTGGACCGGGCGGTGCTGTTCCGGATCGGCGTGGCCGGTTCGGTGGTCGGCGCGGCGGTGCTGGCGCTGGGCCGCGCGACCCCGGTGACGCTGGCCGGGGCCGCGCTGGGGGGCGCGTTCGGAGCGCTGGTGCAGACCTCGGCGTTCGCCGCGCTCGCCGACCTGCACGGCCCCCTGCGGGACCGCGCCCTCGTCGAGGCGAACATCGGGGCGAGCGCCGCGGCGGTGCTCGCCCCCGTGGCGCTGGGCGGGCTGGCCGTGACGGCGGTGGGGTGGCGCGGCGCGATGTGGTTGCCGGTCGTGGCGCTGCTGGCGCTGGTCGTGGTGTTCCGGGACGTGCGGCTGCCGGGGACGGGATCCACGCCGGGATCGACGCCGGGGTCGACGCGGGCGGGCGGGTTGTCGGCCCGCTGCTGGGCGCTGTGCGCGGTGACCGGGCTCGTGGTGGGCGTGGAGTTCGCGGTCGTCTACTACGGGGGTCAGCTGTTGCGCGAGGGCGCGGGGCTGGACGCGGTGGCCGCGGCGACGTGGATGTCGCTGTTCTTCGTGGCCCAGCTGGTGGGTCGGGTCGTGGGCAGCCGGATCGCGGGCAGGCCGGGGCTGCTGCCCCCGCTGATCGCGGCGGCGATCGGCGGGTTGGCGCTGCTGCGGCTGGGGACGGCTCCCGCGACGGCGCTCACGGGGCTGGCGCTGACCGGGTTGGCCGTGGCCAACCTGTTCCCGCTGGCCTTGTC
>NZ_JBQGCX010000411.1:0-2035 GCF_052038725.1 Actinosynnema sp. | reverse complement strand
GCACTCGCCGGGGGTCGACGTGCTGCGCGAGGTCCTGGCCACCGCGCTCGCCCCCGTCCGGCCCCGGCGCGCGCACGTGCCGTTCCTGTCCAGCACCACCGGCGCCTGGCTGGACGGCCCCGAGCTGGACGCCGGGTACTGGTTCGCGAACCTGCGCGGCGCGGTCGGCTTCCACGCCGCCACCACGACCCTGCTGGACTCGGGCCACCGGGCGTTCGTCGAGGTCAGCGCGCACCCCGTGCTCACCGGCGCGGTGCAGGACAGCGCCGACGGGCGCGCGCTCGTCACCGGCACGCTGCGCCGCGACCACGGCGGGCTGCACCGGTTCCGGCTCTCGGCCGCCGAGCTGCACGCGCGCGGCGTCCCCGTCGACTGGAACGCCGGGTCCGGTGACCGGTGGCGGCGCGTGGACCTGCCCACCACCCCGTTCCACCGGCAGCGCTGCTGGCCGGACGCCCGCCGCGCCGCCACCGACCAGCCGGGCCTGCGCGCGGCGAACCACCCGCTGCTCGACACCGTCGTCGTGCTCGCGGGCGGCGACGGCGTGGTGTGCCCCGGTAGCGCCTCCACGCGCGCCCACCCGTGGCTGGCCGACCACGCCGTGTCCGGGACCGCGCTGCTGCCGGGCGCCTGCTGGGTGGAGCTCGCGGTCCGCGCGGGCGACGAGGTCGGGCTCCCGGTGCTGGACGAGCTGGTCGTGGAGCAGCCGCTGCCGCTCGGGCCGCGGACCACGCCGCTGCAGGTGCGGGTCGGCCCGCCGGACGCCACCGGTCGCCGACCGGTCGAGCTGCACTCGGGGGAGGGCGGGGACTGGACCAGGCACGCGCGCGGGCACCTCGCCGCCGCGGCGCCCGCGACCGCCGAGGGGCCCGCCGAGGATCCCGCCGAGTGGCCGCCGCCCGGCGCGCGCGAGGTCGACCTGACCGGGTTCTACGAGCGCCAGGCCACCACCGGCTACGGGTACGGGCCCGCCTTCCGCGGTCTGCGCCGCTGCTGGACCCGCGACGGCGAGGTGTTCGCCGAGGTCGTGCTGCCGGGCGAGCCCGGCGCGTTCGGCGTGCACCCGGCGCTGCTGGACGCGGCGCTGCACGCGGCGGCCGTCACCGCGCCCGAGGGCGTCCCGGTGCTGCTGCCGTTCACCTGGACCGGGGTGGCGCTGCACGCCACCGGGGCGCGGGCGCTGCGCGTGCGGCTGACCACCCCGAGGGCGGGCGAGCTGGCGCTGACCGCGTCCGACGGCGACGGCAGGCCCGTGGTCACCGTGGAGTCCCTGGTGCTGCGCCCGGCGGGCGACCTGGCCGCCACGCGGGCGCCGCGGTCGCTGTTCGAGGTGGTGTGGACCGAAACGCCCGCCCTGACCCCGGCCGCGACCGCGCCGAGGCCGGTGCTGCGCCACGACGTCCCCGCGGCCTCCGCCGAGGACGCGGTGTGCTCCACCCTCGCCGTGGTGCAGGGGTTCCTCGCCGATCCCCGGCACGCCGACTCGGTGCTGCTCGTGGTCACCAGGGGCGGCGAGGGCCCGGACGGCGCGACCGCCGCGACGTCCGCCGTGCACGGCCTCGTCCGCTCCGCCCAGGCCGAGGAGCCCGGCCGGATCGTCCTGGTGGACACCGACGGCTCCGCCCCCGACGACCTGATCACCGCGCTCGCCGCCGGACCGGAGCCCCAGCTCGCCGTGCGCGCGGGCCGGGTCACCGCGCCGTGGTTGCGCCGCGCCGCCCCCGAGGGCGCCGCACCCGTCCTGGACCCCGAGGGCACCGTCCTGGTCACCGGCGGCACCGGCGTGCTCGGCGCGGCCGTCGCCCGCCACCTCGTCACCGCCCGCGGCGCGCGCCACCTGCTGCTGCTCAGCCGCCGGGGCCCCGACGCGCCCGGCGCGGCCGACCTGGTCGCGGAGCTGACCGGCGCGGGCGCCCGCGTGGTGGTCCGCGCCGTCGACGTCGCCGACCGCGCCGCCCTCGCCGCCGCGCTCGACGCGGTCCCCGCAGCGCACCCGCTCACCGGCGTCGTGCACCTGGCCGCCGCGCTCGACGAC
>NZ_JBQGCX010000410.1:0-6457 GCF_052038725.1 Actinosynnema sp. | reverse complement strand
CGCAGCGGCAGACGTTGTCGCGCAGGGCCTCGTCGATGTCGGCGTCGCTGGGGTCGGGCACGCGGGCGAGGAGGGCGACGGTGCTCATGATCTGGCCGGGCTGGCAGTAGCCGCACTGGGCGACGTCCAGCTCCAGCCAGGCCCGCTGCACCGGGTGGTCGCCGTCCGCGGAGAGCCCCTCGACGGTGGTGACCTCGGCGTGCACCTCGGACACCGGCAGCACGCACGGCCGCGCCGCCGCGCCGCCGACCAGCGAGGTGCACGCCCCGCACGCGCCGACGCCGCACCCGTACTTGGGCCCGGTGAGCCCGAGGTCCTCGCGCAGCACCCACAGCAGCGGGGTGTCGTCGGGCACGTCCACGACGTGCCACCGCTCGTTGACCCGCAACCGCCGTCGCACCACGCGCCCTCCTCGGATCGGCCGTCAGCCAGGGTGCCCCGATCGGACAATCGGCACAATGCGCCCGTTCGGCGGCGGGCGCGGCGTTCGGCGGCGCGCGACCCCTGAGTCGGCCGCGAGGCGTTGACCTTGATCCACCGGGTGTGCCGACACCGGTGCCCCGAACGGCCCACGCTGATCAGGGGGACTGCTGGCGCGGAGGAAGTCCTCGCTGGCGCTGGGGGGGTGTGCGCGGCGCTGCTCGTGCCCGCCACGGCCGCGAGCGCCGCGACCCGGTCCAACGGCTTCGAGCGGCTGCCCTCGGGCGCGCGGGCCCCGTTCGCGCTCGAACCGGCGCGCGAGCACCGGGTTCGGCAGCGGGTGCGGGTGAACACGGTGGCGGACGGGGTGGCGAACCAGGACGGCGCGGTGGAGGTGTGGTTCGACGGGCGCAAGGCGGGCGAGCGCACCGGGCCGCGGTTCGTGACCAACGCCGACCTGGTGGACCGGGCGTGCTTCTCCTCGTTCTTCGGGGGCGCGGCGGGGAGCTTCGCCCCGCAGCACGACTCGTGGATCTGGCACGACGACGTCAGGTGTCCCCCCTGTAGCTCGCACGGCGGAGTGAACCACGGCCGCGCCCGGCCGGGCAGGCACCAGGATCGCCCCTGGTCGGAGTCGGGGAGGTCGCGACGTGCGGGCGTGGTTGGTGCGGGCGGGCAAGGTCGGCGAGCGCGAGGCGTGGGCGCTGGGGCCGGGTGCACGGGCGGCGGGTTCGGCGGGGTGGCGGACCTGGGCGGGGCGGTGGACCGCGAGGCGGTGCTGACAGCGGTGCGCGCGGCGAAGCCGGACGCCGCCGAGCAGGCGCTGCGGAACTTCACCGCGCAGCTGTGGGCGCTGCGCTCGCGGATGGCCGAGGGCGACCTGGTGGTGGTGCCGCTGAAGAACTCCGGGCAGCACTTGGCGATCGGCGAGGTCGCGGGCGGCTACCGGTGCTCGGTGGAGCAGCCCGACGTGGAGCGCAGGCACGTGCGCCCGGTGCGCCGGCTGGTGGCGGACCTGCCGCGCACGGTGGTGAAGCAGGACCTGCTGTGCTCGTTCGGCGCGTTCTCGACGGTGGAGGAGGTCCCGGACGAGGCGGCGGACTCGGCGCAGCACGACGTGGACATCGCCCGCTACGCCCTGGACCGCATCGCGAGCCGCACCATCGAGGAGTTCGCCGGGCACCGCCTGGCCGACCTGGTCGCGGCGGGGCTGCTGGTGGCGTGGGGCGGGATCACGAAGCAGGCCGAGCAGTACCTGTCGACCCAGCGGTTCACGATCGAGGTGTGGGACTCGGAGCTGCTGCTGGGCGAGTGTTCGCGAACTACCCGGCGCTGCCACCGGAACTGCGCGCGGAACTGATGCGGCGGCAGGTGTGGGCGCTGGTGGAGGAGGACGGGTGAGGGGGTGCGCGGTGGCGCCGCCCGCGCGCCTGCGATCGACGCGCGGGCGGCGTCACCCGGTCCTCGGCTCAAGCGGGCGGGGTGCAGGTCACGCTGCCGACGGTGACCGCGCCGCGTTCGCCCGCTCGGGTGGCCGGCCCCATGTCCGGGCCCAGCCACAGGCGGACCGCGTGCACGGTCAGTGAGCCGTCGCCGTCCTCGGCCCACGTCCGGGTGTTGAAGACCGCGCGGACGCCGTTGGCCAGGGTGGTCTCGTAGTCGACCGGGACGGTGTCCGGGAGGGACGTGCCGACGACTCCGCGCAGGGTGAACGCGGACTCGACGGTGCCGTCCGGGGTGGCGCGGCAGGAGATCGTGTAGGAGCCGACCTTCAGCAGCGGCAGGCCCGTGTCGGGGTGGTTGAAGCGGAAAGCCTTGCCGGTCGCGGTCGTGGTGACGGCGCCGGACGGCTCGGTCTCGCAGGTGGTGCTGCCCTGGCCGAACGCGACGAGCTTGCCGCCGGTCGCGCCGGACGTCTCGGCGCCGGTGGACTCGCCGCTCACGCAGGTGGCGAGCGGCGGGATGTCCACGAGCAGCTCGCTCGCGGTGCGGATCACGGCGTTGCCGACGCTGGCCGCGCCGGACACGCCGCCGGGTGCGGTCTTGGCGGGTGCGGTCTTGGCCGGTGCGGTCTTGGCCGGTGCGCCCTCGGGTGCGGCGGTCGCGGGCGCGGGGGTGAGCGCGAGCAGGCCAGCCACCGCCGTCGCTACCGCTCGCCTGCTGGTGGGGGACAACGTCATCAGCTCCTCTGGGGTGGACCTCGGTCCCTCCGAGTGCAGCGCGCCGGACGGCGGTGGGGCCAGCCGTGCGGCGGGAACCACCCGGCAGAACGCGGTGATCACCCTTGCAGGGCACGCACTTGTGCACCGTCACGATCGGTGCGGACGGCGGGGAATCCGGGTGACGCCCGGTCGTGGGTTCAGCGGCGCTTCAGCAAGCGGGTGGACACTGCGCGACAACCCCGACCCCCGAACCCCGCCCCCGCCCCGAAAGCTCAGCGCGGCGCGGGGCCCGTCGACTCGCGCACCACCAGCTCCGGCGGGCGCACCTCCTCCGGCCCGGCGCCGTCCACCACCCCGAGCCCCGCCAGCAGCGTCACCGCCGCCGCCCGCCCGAGCCCGACCAGGTCCTGCCGGACCGTCGTCAGCGCCGGGTGCAGCAGCTCGCACAGCGGCAGGTCGTCGTGCCCCACCACGGACAGCTCCCCCGGCACGTCGATCCCGAGCCGCCGGGCGGTGACGAGCCCGGCGGCGGCCATCGAGTCGTTCGCGAACAGCACCGCCGTCGGCCGCTCCGCCGAGGTCAGCAGCTCCCGCGCCGCCACCGCCGCCGCGCCGGGGTCGAACCCGCTCGCGCGGACGCACACTGGGACCAGCCCGTAGGCGCCCAGCGCCCGCCGGAGCGCCGCGCGCCTGCGCCGCGTGTGCACCCGGTCCTCCGGCCCGCTCACGTGCCCGAACCGCCGGTGCCCCAGCCCCACCAGGTGCTCCACCGCGCGCGTGATCCCCCGGTGCTGGTCGCGGGCGCGCACGGTCGGCACCGGGTCGGGCCGCCACGGCGTGCCGACCAGCGCGGCGGGCAGCCCCAGCTCGCGCAGCAGCGCGAAGCGCGGGTCCCGAACCCGGCTCTCGGTGAGCACGACCCCGTCGACCCGCCGCCCGGCGGCGAGCGCCCGGTACGCGCGCTCCTCGCCGCCGTCGTCGACCAGGTGCAGCAGCAGCCCCCAGCCGAGCGGCGCGAGCGCGCTCTCGACGCCGGTGATGAGCTGGGCGAAGTGCGGGTCGCTGCTGAGCAGGTCGGGGTCGCGGCGCAGCACCAGCCCGAGCGCGCCGACCCGCGCCCCGCGCAGCGCCACCGCCGCGGCGGACGGCGCCCACCCCAGTTCGGCCGCGGCGGCGAGCACGCGCAGCCGGGTCGCCTCGGCCAGCCGCCCCTTGCCGTTGACCGCCGCCGACACCGCCCCGACCGACACGCCCGCGCGCGCGGCGACGTCGGCGATGGTCGGTCTGCCCGAACCCGTTCGCCCCACGGCGACCTCCCTCAAGCCTGTTCGGCGCAATCTGCCGCGGCACTGCGGTCCAGGGTCTCCCCGACGGCTGTGGTGAAACGTTATACCTGGTGGGGTGAAGCGCTCTTCGGCACTGGTGACCGGTCCGGACGGCAGGCCCGACGTGTGGTTGGGGGTGAACTTCTGGTCCCGCGCGGGCGGTCCGCTGATGTGGCGGCGCTACGACCCCGACGTGGTGCGCGCGGAACTGCTGGTGATGCGCGCGCACGGCGTCCCGCTGACCAGGAGCTTCTGCTACTGGCCGGACTTCATGCCCGAGGAGGACCGGCTGGACGAGGCGGTCCTGGCCCGGTTCGACCACTTCCTGGACCTGCACCGGGAACTCGGGATGCGCACCATCCCGACGTTCCTGGTGGGCCACATGTCCGGCCAGAACTGGGACCCGCCGTGGCGGCGCGGGCGGGACGTGTTCGGCGACGAGTCGTTCGTGGCGCGGCAGCGCTGGTACGTGCGGGAGCTGGCCGCGCGCTGGAAGGACCACCCGGCGGTCGCGGGGTGGTTGCTGAGCAACGAGATCCCGCTGTACGCGGACGAGCGCACGCGCGGCGTCGGCGCCCTGGACGCCGACGCGGTGACGGCGTGGGCGCAGGCGCTGATCGGCGAGGTGCGGGCGGCGGGCGCGCGGCAGCCGGTGTCGGTCGGCGACGGCGCGTGGGGCGTGGAGGTCACCGGGCTGGACAACGGTTTCCGGGTGCGCGACCTGGCCCCGCTGGTGGACTTCCACGGCCCGCACGTCTACCGCATGGAGGACGACCCGCTGCGGCTGCACCTGGCGGCGGCGTGGGTGTGCGAGCTGCTCGACGTCGGCGGGAAACCGGTGGTGCTGGAGGAGTTCGGCGTCACCTCCGACTACGCCTCGGACGAGAACGCCGCGCACTACTACCGGCAGGTGCTGCACAACTCGCTGCTCGCGGGCGCGACGGGCTGGATCGCCTGGAACAACACGGACTTCGACGACCTGGCCGACCAGGAGCCGTACTCGCACCACCCGTTCGAGCTGCACTTCGGCCTGACCACCGCGCGCGGCGAGCCGAAGCCGCAGCTGCTGGAGCTGCGCGAGTTCGCGGAGGTGTTGCGGCGCACGGACTTCGCGCGGTTGCGCAGGCCGGACGCGGAGGTGGCGCTGGTGGTGCCGTCGTACCTGGAGAAGCGCTACCCGTTCACGGTGCCCGAGGACGCGACGAGCGTGTTCGAGCACGGGCGGCAGGCGTACGCGGCGGCGCGCGAGGCGGACCTGCCGGTGGGGGTGGCGCGGGAGGCGGACGGGCTGCCGCCGGACTGCGCGCTGTACCTGCTGCCGTCGGCGAAGCAGCTGCTGGCGCCCACGTGGCGGGAGCTGCTGCGGCGGGCGGAGGAGGGGGCGGTGGTGTACGCGTCGTACTTCCACGGGGCGCACAAGGTGCAGCGCGGGTCGTGGTGGCCGGACCTGGACGGGATGTTCGGGGTGGCCAAGCGGTCGTGGTACGGGCTGGTGGAGCCGATCGTGGAGGACGAGCTGCGGTTGCGGGTGGTGACCGGGTTCGGCGGGTTGGCGGTGGGCGAGGAGCTGGTGTTCGCGGTGGGCGGGAACGCGCACTCGCGGGCGTTCCTGCCGGTGGACCCGGTGGAGGCCGAGGTGCTGGCGGTGGACGGTCGCGGGCGGCCCGCGCTGCTGCGGCGGCGGGTGGGGTCCGGGGCGATGGTGCTGTGCGCTTACCCGTTGGAGCACATGGCTTCCGCGACGCCGTCGGTGAACCCGGAGGACACCTGGCGGTTGTACGCGGCGCTCGCGGCGGAGGCCGGGGTGGTGCCGGAGGTGTCAGTGGACGATCCGGGGGTGCTGGTGTCGGTGCTGGAGCACGAGGACGGGCGGCGGTTCGCGTGGCTGGTGAGCCAGCGCGGGGAACCGGTGTCGGCGCGGGTGCTCGGGGCGGGGTTGCGGTCGTTCGGCGACGTGGTGGAGCTCGGCCCGTACGGGGTCGTGGTGGCGGAGGTGGAGCGGTGAGGATCGTGTCGGCCGAGGTCGTGGTGACCTCACCGGGTCGGAACTTCGTGACGTTGCGGGTCACCACCGAGGACGGGCTGTCCGGGCTGGGCGACGCGACGCTCAACGGGCGCGAGCTGGCGGTGCGGGCGTACCTGGTGGAGCACGTCGTGCCGCTGCTGGTCGGGCGGGACGCGTCGGCGGTCGAGGACACCTGGCAGTACCTGTACCGGGGCGCGTACTGGCGGCGCGGGCCGGTGACGATGGCGGCGATCGCGGCGGTGGACACGGCGCTGTGGGACATCAAGGCGAAGGCGGCCGGGATGCCGCTGTACCAGCTGCTGGGCGGGGCGTGCCGGGTGGGCGCGCTGGCGTACGGGCACGCGTCGGGGCGGGACCTGCCGGAGCTGTTCGACTCGATCCGGGCGCACCTGGAGCGCGGGTACCGGGCGATCCGGGTGCAGACCGGGGTTCCGGGGCTGGGCGTGGTGTACGGGGTGGCGTCGTCGGTGGGCGGGCAGCGGTCCGACTACGAGCCCGCGCGGCGGACGGCGCTGCCGGTGGAG
>NZ_JBQGCX010000409.1:0-2934 GCF_052038725.1 Actinosynnema sp. | reverse complement strand
AACTGGACCGGACTGCGCCTGCACCGTGACGAGATCGCTACCTCCGAACTGCACCGGCCTGGGTAAGGCGTTGGCCACAACGCGACTACCAACGAGTCGAGCGGTGGCGTTCACTGGCTTCCAGCCACCGCCGACCCGTCGGAAGGCAGGACTGCCGTACAGGGTCGTCTCGGTCCTACCCGACCCGTCGGTAGAGGTCTTCGACACTGACGTGTGGGTCACGATTCGATCGGACCCGGGCGCCGCTGTAGCCATGGGAGGTCGGGCGGATGACGGCGACATGTCCTGAGCCGCCACATTCTCCCGATCCACACCGGCCAGGCGGGCCGCCGCTGAGGACGAGCCGATGGGCACGAGCATGGCTGCTAGTAGGGAAAACAGGCCCGCCACTAGCCACGCGCACCTTGCCGCGGCAGGAAGACGCTTCACCCGATGAACGCGCGCGGGCTCGGCACCCGAGCCCGGCAGAACAAGCCCATCACTACCAAGGTCTGACCCCATCAGTGCCTCCAAAGGCGACACAGCGTCCATCATGGACGCCGCAAGTTCCGAAGCCTGAGATGCGCACCTTGGGTCGCGCCTTCGGAGGTCCACAGAGGACCACGCCCACGAGTCTGTTCGCAGCAGTTCGCGAGAACTCCCCCACGACCTGTTTGCACGGACCGATGACACGTCCTTCCGACACCCTCTTTGCGGCGATGTTCGACCTACGATCTCCAGCGCGTCCGGACGCGCACGACTCGGCTGGGGCAACATCAGGAGTGCCTTCTGGAGGCCGGCGTGCGAGGAGGTATTCCCAGCAGGGACGAAGTCCGCCCTCGTCAACATGCCGCCGAAACGCCGCGGAGAGCCGCCATCACCATCTGGCTGGACGCTGGCGTCAAGATCCACCATGCGGCCGATGGGCGGGTCACAGCACCGAGGTCGCTGAGTTGCATTACGTGTGCAGAACGAGCCCAGGGTTCGAAGATGACTACGCTCTGATCACCACCTATGAGCGGAGCAAGGCGGGAACCGACTCCTCTGGGGAGCGCCACCAGCACACTCACCCTGTATGGGGCGGGACCATCCCCACGACAGGGGTGAAGTCGGCTGTGAAGCGCGAGGACAGATACTCACGACTTCGCAGCACGGCGGCTCGACGACCACTTTCCCCTAGACGACACCTCGCAATGAGGAGTCTTTGGGGGTGACTATTGTTCCAGTGACCATGGTGAGCCGAGTGCGCTCGGAACGGCCCTGTCACACGCCACCTGAGGCGCGCCGCTCCCTCGGCGATGACCTGGTCGAGCGGCGCGAAGCCCGTCGGCTTCCAGCTGCTCACCTGGCGAGTCCTGTTCGCCCTCGCACGCGCAGCAAGAGTACTGCACTGGTATCGTCGCACGACTCTCATGACGGGACCCTGGGGTTAGTACTGAAGCCAGCATCTGCGCCGCGTCCTGATCGTCCTGGCCCTGGCCGTCGGTCAGCTCGGCCCACGACGATTACCGCACCCAGGGCTGCTGGTCATTCATCAACTGGCAGGGCTTCGCGGCTTCTTTCGCTCTTGAGAAGGACAGCCGCGTAGGAGGCCTCGAGACGCGCGCCCCGGAGCTCCTTGGCACGGAGCGAACCGGTCCCCAGATGAAGAGCGCGGAGTCCAGTTTTCAATGCGTGTGAGATGGGTGCGTAGAACAAGGTAGTGAAGTACTCTCCGACCCCTGCTGTGCGGGCGGGGTCCGCCCCGTACAGGCGAGCGAAGAGCACACCCCGCCATTCAAAGTGCAAGCTGCACGCGACAGGCTCATTCTGGCTATCTCTAGTCACGAATAGCCTGGCGAGATCTCCTGCCGCCTTGTACTGATGGCGCAAGACTCGCTCGATCGACGCGGGGGTCGACTGGTGACCGTGCCGTGCCTCCGTGCCGGCCGCGAGATTGGCCACAATTGGGATGGACTGATCGTCAAACTCCTCGAGTGCGCAGGTCAATCCGGCGGCCTCGAACGCCCGCCCCTCGGATCGGACCGTGTAGCGGGTCCTGCGAGAGAGCGACTGTAGCCAGTCCTCCCAGCCTCCGAGCGGCAGGTCGAGCTGCGCCTGCTGGTCAAGCTCGACGGTGCGGGCGTCGAACTGCTCGTCGAGCATCCTGGCGTCATCGCCATTCAGGTACATGAACCCAACTCCGTCGAGGCCGTGCTCGCTCGCTCGGAGACGAGCCGCCGCGAGCAGCGCGCCGATCACGTCGGCGCGATCTCGGTCCGTCAGCGATCGGTCCGTCAGCAGCCGCGTTCGGTACCCACGACGGGAGCCCGCAAGGAGAAGGTTGCGGCCGATGTCCCGAGTGGCCGGGTTCTTCGCGGGGTCCGCCATCGGCAGGCCCTCGAGATGCACCCGATACGTCACGGCGGCTCCGACCACACACCCTCGTGATCGCGCTACCCAGTATGACGGCCGAGCCGTCCGGTCCTGCTCGACCGCCGCCAGCCACGCATGGCAGTCGTAGAACGCGTCGTCGGGGACTACCCGGTCCCAATCGTCACTGGGGACGTCCAGGACGGTTGCGAACTCCTCCACGTGCAGCGGCGTATAGCTTGTAGCGGGTCGATCGGCCTTAGTCATCCCGGCACCGCCCCTTGGTCTCAGGTACAGGACAGACGGAGGGTCGTGACGATAACTGGGAAAGGCAGAAGAAGACTCGCGCTACGTCAAGGCGCCTGTCCCACCAGGCATGGACGTTCCCGCGCTCCTCGACCTCGCGACGGAGTCGGGCGTCGGGGATCCGCATCTCGAGACGACCGTCTGTCCCAATGCCAGTCACCGAGACGGAGCCGTAGTTCAGGGGAATAGGGGCCCACGCCGTCATTGCCTTGAAGACGCACTCCTTCACCGAGAAGATCAGCCGATCCGAGTTACTCGGCACGCCGCGGCGGGCGATCAGCTCTCTCTCATCTGCGT
>NZ_JBQGCX010000408.1:0-1716 GCF_052038725.1 Actinosynnema sp. | reverse complement strand
GACCGGTCCGGGTTCGCCGAGGCGGTGCGGGTGGCCTCCGGGGCCGACGTGGTGCTCGCGGTGCTGGGGGACCGGTCCGGGCTGTTCGGGCGCGGCACCTCCGGCGAGGGGTGCGACGCGGAGGACCTGGAGCTGCCAGGGGTGCAGGGGGAGCTGCTCACCGAGCTGCTGGACTGCGGGCGACCGGTGGTGCTGGTCCTGCTCACCGGGCGCCCCTACGCGCTCGGGCCCGCGACGGATCGGGCGGCTGCGATCGTGCAGGCGTTCTTCCCCGGCGAGGAGGGCGCGGGCGCGGTCGCGGGCGTGCTCAGCGGGCGGGTGAACCCGTCCGGGAAGCTGCCCGTGCAGGTCCCGCGCGGACCGGCCGGGCAGCCGTCGACCTACCTGCGGCCCCAGCTCGGCGGGCCGAGCTCGATCAGCTCGGCCGACCCGACGCCGCTGTTCCCGTTCGGGCACGGGCTGTCGTACACGGGCTTCGAGCTGAGCGGGTTCGCCGCGGCCGAGGAGTTCGAGACCGAGCTGGTGGTCTCGCTGGAGGTCGCCAACACCGGCGCGGTCGCGGGCGCCGAGGTGGTGCAGCTGTACCTGCACGACCCGGTCGCCTCGGTGGTGCGCCCGCAGCGGCAGCTCGTCGGGTTCGCGCGGGTGGAGCTGGAACCGGGCCAGGTGGCGCGCGTGGCGTTCCGGGTGCACGCCGACCGGACCTCGTTCACCGGGCGGGACGGGGTGCGGATCGTCGAGCCGGGGGAGCTGCGGTTGCTGGTCGGGTGCTCCAGCGAGGACGTGCGCTGGGAGCACCCGGTGCGGCTGCTCGGCGAGACCAGGGTCGTCGGCCACGACCGGGTGCTGGTGACCCCGGTCGAGGTCGAGGTGGTGAGCGGCTGACCGCTCGCTCCCCTGGACGGGCCGCGCGGGGACCAGGCGGTGGACCCGCGCGGCCCCCAGGGCGGGCTGAGGTTCACCCGTTTGGGTAGCCTCGTCGCCCGGTCGGGCTGGTTGGGGTGGGATGCATGGCTGACGGGGCGCGCGGCGCGCTCGCGCTCGCCCGGATGACGGAGTCGTTCACCCAGGACCGGTTGCTGGACAGCGCCGGGTTCATCGGCGAGGCGCTGCTGCGCGGGCACCGGCTCGACCTGGCGCGGTTGCAGGAGTTGCACCGCAGCCGGTTGCTGGTGCCGCTGTACCGGGTCGTTCCCGGTCCCCCCGACGAGGGGCGGCGGGTGGACGTGCTGCCGGACGGGCACCTGGACCGGCGGCGGGAGATGCGCGCGGCGGTGCGCGAGGGGCGGTTGCGGGACTGCGCCGACGAGGTCGAGGATCAGCCGCACGAGCGGGTGGGTGGCGGGCGCGGGCCTTGGTGGAACGGGTTCCTGTACTCGTCGTGGCAGTTGTTGGACCTGCACGAGGTGGAGCGCGAGCACCGCACCTGGCGGGCGGGGGTTGATCGGACGCCCCGGTTGCTGCACCTGCGGCGCAGGCGGGCTCTGGTGCTGTGCGCGCTCTCGGCCCGGTACCTGCCGGGGGTGCTCGGGAGCGAGGGCGTGCTCGGGAGCGAGGGCGTGGACGGGAGCGAGGGCGTGGACGGGGCCGGTGAGTCGGTGGAGTTGGCGGAGCTGCTGGCCGCTGCGCCGGTCCGGGCGCACGACCTGCGGCAGTTCGCCGAGGATTTGCTGTGGGAGGCCCGGCGCGACCCGCTGCGCCGCTGGTTGCCGCTGC